>CAXUCT010000250.1:2472-6972 GCA_964249415.1 uncultured Bryobacteraceae bacterium
GGCGGCGTTCGCCCTCGCGGTGCTGGCACATCTGTCGCTGCTGCTGCCATACGCGACGGCGCTGGCCGTCCTTCTGGCCATCCTCCTGCTCGACTGCCGGCGGGCTTGCACCGGCACCCGCGACGTGCTGCGGGTCGCGGCCGGGCCGGTGCTGATCTCGGCCCTGCTCGCCCCGGTCGTTTTGATGCAGGTGCGCATCCTGGCGCCGCTTGGCCTGCTCAACACGGAAGGCCTCACCTCATTTTTCTCGAACTCGCTGCGGCCCGTCGTCACGGGTTCGCTGGGTATCCATTACGACGGAAGCGGTGCCGCCGTCACTGCCCTGTGCATCTTCGCCTTCCTGCTTCCCGCCTGCGGCTTGGCGCTGCTCTCGCTGCCCCGCCGCATCACGCAGCTAGAGCCGGCCGCGCGGACGGATACTGCCATCCTGCTGGCGCTTCTTCTCGGCCCAAGCCTGCTCAGCGTCGTGCAGCACCACCTGGCGGGCGTCGCCTACCTGGCCGGGCGCCGCGCGCTGCCGTTCTTTGTCCCCTTCGCCCTGCTGTGCGGCAACATCGCCGCGGCCTGCCGTGCCGGCGCGTGGCCCTTGCGGCGCATCGCCTTGCCGGCCTTGCTCGCCGTGGTGCTGCCGCTTGCCGCAAACTTTGCCTGGTCCGCCAACCTGAACAAAACGCGCGATTGGTTCTTCACCGCCGACGTCAAGACCATGCTTGCGGACCTGGCGGCACTCGGCCTGGGATCCCCGATCCACCCGGCCAGCCTCGGCATCTACCCGGTCTTCGACTCGTCGATCAATTACTACCGCATCCGCGACCGCCTGACCTGGCTAAGCCCGGTTGACCGCAACGGCCCGCTCGGGACGTTTGATGCCTACTACGTGTTCGCCAGCGAGTTGTCCGAGCTTCAACACGCCATCGGCCCTGTGCATGTGCTGCGGCACTACGCCGTGTCGGACACGATTTTGGCCGTGCCGCAGGCCAGGTTGCCGGGCCATTAACTAGTTCGGGCAGGTAACAGGGTGAGGCCCCCCGTCTGGCGCCCTGGCCCGTTCACCCCGCATAACACTCCCGTGCCAGCCTCCCCGTCCAAGATCATCTTCGCCAACCAGCTTCGCGGCCTGTGCGTGCTGGGTGTCATGCTGGTGCACTATACCGTGGTCGCCACCTACATGCGGGACGCGGTCGCCTGGGTCATCGCCGCCCCCATCCTGCCGCGGCCGGCCTTCGACGTTGTGGGCACCGTCTATCCACCCTGGTTCGACCTCGGAAAATTCGGCGTCGGCACTTTTTTCCTGATCAGCGGCTTCGTCATCCCGTTCTCGCTGCGCCGCGCCACTCCGCTGCGCTTCCTCGCCGCCCGCGCGCTCCGGCATCTATCCCACCCTTTGGCTGGTATTGCTGGCCGAGCGCTCCGCCATCGCCGCCAGCGCCGCCTACTGGCACAGGCAACCCGTTTTCGGCTGGCACGACTACCTCCTGAACGGCCGGTTGATTCGCGACCTGCTCGGCGCGTCCAGCGTCGATTGAGTCAGTTGGACGCTGAGCATCGAGCTGAAATTCTACCTCCTTGCCGCCATCAGCTACCCGCTCTACCTGGTTCACGCCGTGGTGGGTTTCGTCATCCTCGGTTTCCTGAACATGGCCTGCCACGCCCCTTTCGCCCTGGCCGCCACCGCCGCTGCCCTATGCTCCACGTTGTTGGCAGCCGCGCTGCACCTCTGCATCGAAAAACCTGCCATCCGCTGGGGCCACCGCGTGTCGAGGCTCGTCCTGCCCTACGGGCAACGCACCGCGCTGGGCGGCTGACCTTTGACGTGTCGATGCGGCAAGCGCAGGCTGGGCACCGGCCCATCAATGCACGCCGTCCCAAACATTGCCGGTGACAGATGACTCAGCATCGAAAGCGCTTTGTTTGGTGGGATAGAGCTTATTCTACGTTTCTCCTAACGCGGGTGGCACCTAACATCTTGCCGAGACAAATGGCGGTTTCCCGATCTGCAGTCATGTTTTTGGCCTTAAGTGCGACAACCTATCTAAAGGCGGGATGTGCGTGGGCCGGTTTGAACGATATACGTGAATTTCCTGCGCCCCACTCAAGATGCGCTGTGGCGGACCAGAAGCGCCTATTGACCACGGTTGGCCGTTTCGTAGCGGAACGCGGAACGGTTTTCGAGGTCGTCGCTGATGCTAAATCCGTCTCTACGTCAGCCGACGCGTCGCCTGGGTTCACCGACCCGCGGATCACCGTGTTCAACGGGCGATGTGACGTGATTTGGCGGCAAACCTTCCCGTCTTTTGGCGAGGTCGGCTTCGATACCCTCGATTTCCCCGGCAGGAGACTGCTCCACGTCGTCGCGCGGTCTGCTCTTGAACCTGGCGATCAGGACCTCTTTGTTGACGAGCTCCTCACGGCAGTCGGCGAAACACTTCAACCTCTCGCGCCGGTACCGCTGGGCGCAGATAAATACGGAAAGACCTACATCGGCCGGATCAACAATCTTGGCGATTTCGGCATAGTCATCACCGAAGAAAACGCGGTTTCCCCATCCGACCGGCATGGAAAGCCCCGTGAAACCCTGTCCTACGTCTATAGATGGAAAATGATCCACGAGCCGGGCATGGCAACGGGCGGATATGTTTTTGCCGGACCGGACCCTCTTGGTAAGGACGAAGCGCGTTTTCTGAAAGCGTCGGCCACGTCCTCGAACCCCGACTTTCCTCTCTACAAGTTTTGGCTCGGCGATTGACAAAGGAGGGCGGGCTTCGGTCCACCCTAATGGTAGAAGGCCAAACATGGCAGAACAGTTCTTGCGCAAGCCCAACTTCAAACTCTGGCATCCAACCCTGTTGTGTTTTCTCGTCCTATTAGCTGCGCCAAGCGAGAAGCTATGCGCCGCTGGTGACGAGTACAAGGGCTATCTTCCGCCTGTGGTCGGCTTCCCTTACACTCTTGCAAGAAGACGTCTCATATTCGATCGGAATATTCCACTTCCCGTGCCGATCACACAGCACAAGAATTGCGTTGGCGCGGACGATGTGTGCGCCGCCTATCCTGAAACGGAATATTGTCAAGGAACCGGTGACAGGGAATGCTCATTTCGATGGAAGGACAGGAGCGGACACTTGTTCATGGTCATGACTACGGGTGAAATATTCAATCTCATCAGGGTTGCTGTATTTAGCGTCGATTTGCGGAAACTACACGCTCAGAAAGCCTTGTAGCCATCGGAGCAAAATGTGCCCAAGCTACTTTTAACCCTCTTTTTGTGTGCTATCTTGAGTGATGCGTCAGCCCAAGCGAAGGAGCTATCTATGCAGAAAGCACCCGAAACTTTCGGCTTCTCCTCACCCCAAGAAGCACTTCAAATTCTAAGGTCTCGTCCAAATATTGTTTACCGACAAAGTCAGGGATGGATAATAGCTATCGATGCGTCTAGTCGAACGACTTGGTCATTTCCCCGGAAAGGGTCTCCTGCATTTCCGTCTGTGATCCAAGAGGTTGTGATCCCCTTCGGTGATGAATTTAGAGTTGAGATGCGAGTCTTATGTGGCGGACCACAGTCAGCTTGCGATCAAATGCTACTCGATTACAAGCGGCTATCTAATCAGGATAAAATTATTGAGAAATAAGAATTTGGCGACAAGCCTCGAAGCTCTAGTGTGCATGAGAAGTTTATACCAGTTCATAAAATTTCTGTGTTTCCAACTGACTTGCTGGATATTAACGCTTATTGTCATGGGTTTTAGCAAGGTCATATTGCTTAACTTGTCAAATTCAGGAACACAAGCGATATTACCTGGGATTCTGATTTACGTCTTATACTATGCCGTATTTACAGCTATATTCGTGTTTCTTGACGTAACTCTCATCAGGTCACCTATTTGGGCATTCAAACTCGATGAAAAGATAGTTGTGGCCCTGGAGATTATTGCACTAACGCTACTGCGTTGGTTTGAGATGGTTCCAGCTTTGAGCCGGTTAGGCTTTTCCAATTCAATGATAAATGTTGAATTTGAAGCTTTTATGGAATCCCTCGAATCTGTTGTCATATACAACCTCCTTATCTATTTCGGTCGTCGTCTTATAGACGGGAGAATGGATGGCCGTTGACGTTTACAGAAATCGAGTTCCTCCGCTCCAGCAAGCGTAAGATGCACTGCGCTTTGGTATTGCACCTTCTTCCCGAGAAGCCCGGCCATGGACATCGACAAGGGAAGCGTCACCTGCCTTGCGCGAGCAAGCCGTAATCGTTTGGACGGCTCGGCTGCCGCCCCGCACTCCATGCCAATCCCCTGCTCGTCCGCCGCTGCCCTCGAACAGGCGGAAGAACGCCTCCGGCACCGCACGCCGGATTACGGACGCGTCTTCACGGCCGTGTCGCGCGCCGTGCGCCAAACGATCCTGCTCGAAGCCCACATCCTCAGCAAGTAGCCCGCATCGCCTTCGATGGGGATCGGTCTGGCGTAGCCTCCCGGCGTAAACACGGTGCCGCTACTTGCG
>CAXUCT010000251.1:0-280 GCA_964249415.1 uncultured Bryobacteraceae bacterium
GTGCCATTCATGCTGTTGGCCTTCTTGGCCGTCGAGATCGTGGCATCCCCAGTAGCCAAAATCGTGGATGCCGAAGGCAAGCCATATTCTGGGGTCTGACGGGAAGCCGAACAGCCTAGTCCAAGCAATTGCCAGTGCCAAGGGGTGAAGGACGAAGCAGTGCGCGCCGAGAACGCTTTTGGTTCCAATCGTCATGGCGCTTACCTCTTAATGGTTATTCATCGTAAGGCTTATCCAGCCGGTCGCGGTCTGCGACCAGCCCAGGGAGTGAGGCTTCGTT
>CAXUCT010000251.1:290-835 GCA_964249415.1 uncultured Bryobacteraceae bacterium
GTGATGGAAAGAGGCGAGCCTATAGAACTGGACTCCGCTCACGCGAGGAAACTGTACTTATTCAACAGAAGACTGAGCCGGTGCGCAAGTAAATGCCCTCAAGCTGACCAGAGACTTACGGCTAGGAACTTCGCTCCAGGAGTTCACAAGCAAGCAAGCTGGATCCTGATGCGGGTAGCCCGCTTCAAAGATTCTCGATATTTCTGCTTCCCCATCAGACTCTTTGGCTTTCGAATTTTGTTGATGTAGTCGTAGGCACCCTTCCAGCCATTCCGAAAACGATTCAGGTGCTCCAACCGGACATCCTTCAGTCAGACAAGACCGTCGGGCCGCCGCAAAGAACCGGAACTGTGCGAGAAGATCATTGCATTTCCTGAGCCTCTCATGTCGAGAGATGCCTTCCGCTACGGTCATCTCTGCGCCGCCCTTGCTGAGCGTGGAAAGCTTATCCCTCAGATGCGAAAAGCACTTTCACCTTCGCCAAGGCTACCGATACGGTCCGTGTGTCGAGCGATGTCCGAACAATTTCCCCATTTAAGACGCCC
>CAXUCT010000251.1:845-3492 GCA_964249415.1 uncultured Bryobacteraceae bacterium
CTTCCGATTCACTGGATCGCCTACCCGTTCTGGGACTCGTGCAATTGAGCGAGTGCCTCCGTATGATTCGAATGCGTCCCTCTACCTGCGGTGTGTCGATTCGAGAACTTCCAGCGCCATGTGCCCGATTCGTTAAAAGAAGAATCGCTCGTCGTCGGAGATCCTGCCAACTTTTCTGTCGTCTTCTCTCCAGTATGTGTGCCGCAGCGAAGGAAGTCACAAAAGAGGTCACACGTTCGTCGAGCTACAGGCAAATTAGCAAAAGGAAAGGGGTTTTATCTGGCGGAGAGGGGGGGATTCGAACCCCCGGTAGCGTTTTTGACACTACGACGGTTTAGCAAACCGCTGCTTTCGACCACTCAGCCACCTCTCCGTTTTCAACGTGCCTGATTCGGGCGCGTTCTGGTCAATGTCACTACATTATACGGCGATCTTCCTTTTCCGGGGAACGATTGCCACTATTTTGTCACTGCCGTCCGAGCGAGAGAACCCCCCGGCGCTGGCGTCATCGAACCCCGGAAACAGCTAGCGGTTATCTAAACGCGAGGGGAATTCGAGATCGTGAGTTGATCTATCCTTAAACAATCCCTCCGTCCCAGCACCTATGCAACGACAAGTATCCCGTGATGTACCTGCCATCAAGCTAATAGGCCGTTCCAATTCGCCGGCGGCTTACGAGATTCGCGACTTTCTGAAGCGGAGCGATGTGCCTGTCGAGTGGATTGAGATAACGGACGATAATAGCGCTCGTGAGATTGCGGGCGTCGATTCGCTTCAAGATCCGCGCCTTCCCGTCTGCATTCTTGAGCGCGGCACTGTTCTGCATAGCCCAACCGTTCACGACCTAGCGGTTGCGCTCCAATGGTTCAAAGAACCTCGCTTGCCCGAGTACGATGTGGCGGTGTATGGCGCCGGTCCCGCAGGGCTGAGCGCGGCCGTCTACGGAGCATCTGAAGGGCTGAGAACGATTGTGATCGAGCAGTCCGCGATCGGCGGGCAGGCAGGTAGCACCTCTAGAGTCGAAAACTATTTAGGATTTCCGGACGGGATTAGTGGATGGGAACTGGCCAGCCGGGCACGGCAACAAGCTGTCCGTTTAGGCGCCGAAATCATCGTAACGGAGGAGGGCCTGGGGGGAGAATCCGAGAACGGCCGCATCATAGGCTTTCTCTCCAGTGGCAACAAAATCGTTTCACGCGCGTCTGTCTGCGCGACCGGTATTGAGTACCGCAAACTCAATCTGCCAGACGAGGGACGATTTCTAGATCGCGGTCTTTACTACGGTGCAGGCTCCAGCGAGGCTCAACTTTGCAAGGGGCATGTATTCATTATTGGAGGGGGAAACTCAGCGGGGCAAGCCGCGATCAATTTCGCCCGCAATGCGGAGAAGGTCACCCTTCTCGTTCGTGGGAACGCATTGAGAGATACTCTATCCGCGTATCTTGCCAAGCGCATCGAGACCACCGAGAACATCGAGGTTTGTACTCGATCTACGCTTACCGCGCTGCACGGCGACCAATCACTGAAGCAGATCACCTACCGTGACGCGCGCACCGGAAAAGAGGCTTGCGCGGACACGAACTGGGTTTTTGTCTGTATCGGCGGAACGCCTCGGACGGATTGGATTCGAAATAAAACTCTGGTGAAAGATTCCTCCGGATACATTGTGACCGGGCAGGATTTGTTGAAAGATGGTAAGCCGGTGGAGGCCTGGAAGTTAGATCGATTTCCTTTCTTTATGGAGAGCAGCATTCCTGGTGTATTCGCGGCCGGCGACGTTCGTCACGGATCCATCAAGCGCTGCGCTGCCGCCGTGGGAGAGGGCGCCAATGTCATCTCGATCGTGCAACAATACCTAACTTCTCATCCTTGATGAAGATTTGAAAAGGCGCAACAGAGGAGTTCTAAGCAGCGCGCCAACGGTCAGAATCCCCGCTCCATCGGCATAGCAAAGGGCGGTTCGATCAGGAAGTCGGCATCGCGGATGTCGAGCAGGGCCTCTCGAAGCGATTGCTCCTTGGCGGGCTCTGTTGTGACCACAAAGGGCAAATCTCGCCAGTCCTCGCGGGGCAGTTGCAACACGGCATCGATACCGATGTGGTGCTTAGCCAGGATGGTGGCGAGGCTGGCGATGATGCCGGCTTTGTCCTCCACACGGAAGCGTAGATAGTAAGGCGCGGTCTGCTCCGCCATCGGAAGCGGTTGATAAGGACCCAGCCGCTCATGCGCGAATGGGCTTACGCGCTCCGGACTCCCGAAACGAATCTCACGCGCGACTCGCATTAGATCGCTGACAACCGCAACACCGGTTGGCCTGGCGCCCGCCCCGCGTCCGTAATAGAAGGTGTCTTCGCCATAGGCGCCGCGAATCCAAATGGCGTTGTAAGCGCCCGTCACGTGAGCGAGGATGGCCGACTGCGGTATTAGGCTGGGGCGAACGGAAAGGAGAAGGCCGCGTTCCGTTTGACGCGCGAGGCACAGCAGCCGGATGGTGTGCTTCAACTGGTGCGCGTATTGAAAATCGACCGGCATGATGCGCCGAATTCCTTCGGTATGGATGTCGGAGGGCGTGAGCTTTTCTCCGAATGCGAGCGCGGCCAAGATAGCCAATTTGGAGCGTGCGTCGAGGCCGTCCACATCCGCGGAA
>CAXUCT010000251.1:3502-6950 GCA_964249415.1 uncultured Bryobacteraceae bacterium
GCGTACCCGAGCTGCTGCGCTTCGGAAAGAACGGAATCGAAGGCGGCATGACTCTTCTCAATTTCCGTCAATATGAAATTGCTGGTGCCGTTCAGAATGCCGTAGAGTTCGACGACGCGGTCGCCCGCGATGCCTTCGCGCAATACCGTATGAATCGGAATGCCGCCCGCGACACTAGCTTCCATGGCAAGATTAACACCGTTTTGATTTGCCGTCTGCCATAATTCCGCGCCCCGAAGGGCCATGAGCTCCTTGTTGGCCGTGACTACTGATTTGTGCTGCCGCAAAGCGTCTTCAATGACATGAGTGGCGGTAGCAGTACCGCCAATCGCCTCCACCACGATTTGGATTTCCGGATTCGACACCACATCGCGCCAGTTCGACGTTCGCGCCAGATCGTCGGTGGCACAGGGCAGCTTCTTTTGTTCCACATTGCGGCTGCATACTGCTTTCACCTTCAATGGGAACCCGAGTTTCTCGCGAATGGACTTGGCGTTCTCAGAAAGAATCTGCAGCGTGCCGAGGCCCACGTTACCTAGGCCAACGATGACAACCCCTACGTCCACGCAGCACGACTCCAAAGAGGGACGAAGCGGGCCATAAGTGGCTTATGATAGCAACCGTATGGGTAGCACGCGCCGCGGGGCGTTTTTGACATTACTGGCATCGACCGCAGCCCGGGCATTTTGGGGTCAGCAGGACCAACAGCCGGAAGACCGGCACCGCGTGCACCTGCCGAACTCGCCCGATGAGGACACTAAGCTACCGAACGGCAAATCGCAAAAAAACGAGATTGCGAAGCAGGACCACCGGGAGGCGCTAAACGACGCACAGAACCTTGTTTTCGAGGCTCAGCAACTGCGGGATGAGCTGCAGAAAGCCGGAGATTATGTGGTGCCTGTGGGGCTACTGAAAAAAACAGATGACATCGAAAAACTCGCGCGGCACATACGCGCAAAGCTAAAGGCTTGAAGGGCTCTGCATGCTAATCTGGCGTGACAGGCGCGGGAAAACCTAAACTGCATGCTTACCGTTCGCGAGAAAAAGCAGCTCATGAGCGCCTCCGAAATCGACAGGACCTTGGTCCGGCTCGCGCATGAGGTGCTTGAGAAGACGACCGACCTCCAGCGGCTTGCATTCGTTGGAATTAAGCGGCGCGGCGTGCCCTTGGCGGAGCGGTTAGCGGCGAAGATCCAGAGTTTGGAGAAGCTGAAAATTCCAGTTGGGATTCTGGACATCAATCTTTACCGTGACGATCTCTCAACGATCGGAGAGCGTCCGGTTCTGAATGCGCGGCAGATCGACTTTTCCGTAGTGGGGAAGGATATCATCCTGGTCGATGATGTCTTATACACGGGGCGTACGATTCGGTCCGCGCTAGACGCGCTGTTTGATCATGGGCGGCCCGCGCGAGTGCAGTTACTGGCGTTAATAGACCGCGGACATCGCGAGTTGCCCATTGAAGCGCGCTACATCGGCCGCATGGTTCAGACGACCGCGAACGAGATCATCGAAGTGAAAGTGCAAGAGATTGATGATCAAGAGAAGGTGCTGCTGGTTGAAAGAAACGATGAGGCCGCCTCAGACGTTGCCAGCTCAGCGTCCCCATGACCAAGGGCCTGCTCGATATCGAGTCGCTCAGTCGAGACGAAATCGAAATTATCCTCACACGGTCGAAAGATTTTCAGCCAGCTCCGGGTGAGACCTTTAAGCGTTTTGAGATCTTGCGCGGCCGTACGGTTGTCAATCTTTTTTTCGAGGCTTCAACTCGAACCCGCACCAGCTTTGAAATAGCTGCCAAACGGCTGGGCGCAGACGTGCTCTCCATCACTGCCACGGCCTCGAGTGTGTCTAAGGGCGAGTCGCTGGTGGACACCCTGAACACGCTTGGAGCAATGCGTCCGGACGCTATCGTGATGCGGCACGCCGCATCTGGCGCGCCCCATTTTCTGTCGCGGTATCTGCCGATTCCGATTGTGAATGCGGGCGATGGAATACATGAGCATCCAACCCAAGCACTGCTGGACGCGCTAACAATCATTGACCGGCGTGGAAGCCTGGAGGGGTTGCGAGTAGCGATTATCGGCGACATTGCGCATAGCCGGGTAGCGCGTTCCAATATTTTTCTGCTGTCGAAGTTTGGCGTGCAAGTAGTGCTCTGCGGCCCGGCTTCGCTGCTGCCGCGGGAAATGGGACAAATTGCTCCCGGCGTGGAACTCACGACGGACATGGAAGCCGCCATTCGGGACGTGGACGTGATCATGATGCTTCGCGTGCAACTGGAGCGGCAGTATGAGGCGGCCTTGGCGGCTAACGAATACTTTCAGTTTTTTGGCCTCCGCCCTGAACACGTGGAGTTGGCTAAGCCCAACGTGATTGTGATGCATCCGGGCCCCATCAATCGAGGACGCGAGATTTCATCTGAGGTAGCGGACTCGCAACGGTCCGCCATATTAAACCAGGTGGGGAACGGCATTGCGGTACGTATGGCTGTGCTTGAGAGGGTGCTGGCGGCGTGAGCAGGCTCATCATCAAGAACGGACGGGTGATTGATCCTGCGCAGGACCTGGACGGGATATACGACATTGCAATTGAGGACGGCACCATCCGCGAGATTGGAACGGGCCTCTCAACAATTGGAGCTGAAGAGTTCGACGCAACCGGGCTTATCGTGTCCCCGGGATTTATTGACATGCATGTGCACCTGCGCGAGCCGGGCTTCGAACATGCAGAAACCATCGAGACCGGATCGAGAGCCGCGGCTGCGGGTGGATTCACGTCAATATGCTGCATGCCGAATACGCAGCCTGTCAACGATAATGCGACGGTAACGAGTTATATCAGAGACCGCGCGCAGCGCTTTGCGGCGGTGAATGTTTATCCGATTGGCGCGATCACGAAGAACAGCGCCGGCGAAGAGCTAGCCCAGATTGCGCTGATGAAACAGGCCGGGATCGTTGCCATCTCTGATGATGGGAAGCCCGTGATGAATGCACGTTTGGTGAGACGGGCCATGGAGTTTGCCCGTGCGCTTGACATCCCGCTGATTGAGCACTGCGAAGATCTGCATTTGAGCGCGGGCGGTGATATGCACGAGGGCTTGGAATCCACCCGGCTCGGTTTGCGCGGCATACCCCGCAGCTCTGAAGACGTGATGGTGGCGCGGGACCTGATACTCGCGGAGGTAACAGGCTGCCGTTATCACGTAGCGCACATTTCATCGCAACATTCGGTGCAGATGGTTGCTTATGCGAAGATGCGCGGGTTGAGGGTGACGTCGGAGGCGACGCCACATCATTTCGCGTTAGCCGATTCGGAGATGCCGCCGTATGACAGCAACTATAAGATGAAGCCGCCATTGCGCGAGCTGGGCGATGTGGTGGGCGTCACAGAGGGGCTGGTGAGCGGGGCGATCGACGCAATCGCTACAGACCACGCACCACATCCT
>CAXUCT010000252.1:0-6868 GCA_964249415.1 uncultured Bryobacteraceae bacterium
TGATAACGATGGGCACGCGGTAATGATCGACAAGGGGTTCGTATTCCGCCCAACCGGCAATAGCGCAGACGTGACCCGGTCCGAGAAAGGCCTGCACGCGATTGCCGGGTGCATCCAGAATGCCGCTAACGGCAGGAGGAACCAGCACGTGCGAGACCAGAACCGAGAAGTTCTCTATACCTTGCTGCCTGGCTTGCCACACCACCATCGCGTTAGCAGGCGCGGTGGTTTCAAAACCTATCGCGAAGAAAACAACCTGCTTGTCCGCATTGGCGCGCGCGATCTTCAGGCAGTCAAGCGGTGAGTAGACCACGCGCACGTTCGCGCCTTCCGCCTTAAGCTTAAAAAGATCAGCGCTGGAGCCGGGCACGCGCAGCATATCGCCAAACGAGCAGAAGATGACATCTGGCTGGCGCGCAATGGCGTGCGCGCGATCGATCATCTCAAGCGAAGTCACGCAAACTGGGCATCCAGGGCCGTGCACCAATTCCACATCTTGTGGCAGCAGTGCATCCAAACCGTACTTGACGATGGAGTGAGTTTGACCGCCGCAGACTTCCATTAGCACCCAAGGACGCGTGGCGGTCCGGCGAATTTCGTCAGCGAGCTTTTGTGCTACTTGCCCGTCGCGGTACTCGTCAAGGTACTTCATGTCCCGGCTCCTCCTCCCCGTCCTGAAGTTCGGTAAGTTGGTCCATCTCGGAGAGGTATTGATACGTTCTGGCGGCCTCTTCTTCATCCAGTCTGCTGATGGCAAAGCCAACATGGACCAGGACGTAATCTCCGACGATCGCTTCCGGAAGATAGGACATGCAAGCATCGCGCGTGATGCCGCCGAAGTCTACCTTGGCCATGGGAACTCCGGCATTCTCGTGCAAGCCGCTAATTTTACCCGGGATTGCTAGGCACATTCTTTAAACACTTCCTAGAAGGCTTGCGGCGATCATGGCCTGTCCTAGCGAGAGGCCGCCGTCGTTCGGTGGAATTTTCGAATGCAGGTAGACTTGGAATCCGCTCCGGCGTAATTGTTCCGACGCGCAAGCAAGCAGCGTGAAATTCTGAAAGACACCGCCACTGAGACAGACTTTGTCCACGCTGTTAGTTTCGCGAATCCTGCTGCAAACCCTCTCAATCATACGCGCGATCGAATGCTGGAAGCAACCGGAAACAGTAGAAGCCGATCTGCCCGAAGCTACCTCCTGCGCGATGCGAGAGATCATGGGTCGCGCGTCGATGGTCCACGGAAAGTGATCTGTAACAATCGGCAAGCAATAAGTCTCTTCGTCTGTCGCGGCCGCGGCTTGCTCCAGTAATATCGCGGACTCGCCTTCGTAACTATTTTCCTGGCTGATTCCGCAGAGCGAAGAAACGGCGTCAAACAGGCGGCCGCAGCTGGAGGTCCGCAGCGCGGCTCTTCGTATCAGACGCTCTAGTACATTCCACGTGCCAGGTGATGCTGCCTCCCAACAAGGGAGGTCTAGCTTCCGATAATCCGGCCCCTCCGCGTCATATAAATTGGCCGCAGCCATGCGCCATGGTTGACGGATCGCCTGGTCGCCGCCGGGTAAGGCAACGTACCGCAGATGCGCCCAACGCGTATAACTCGCGTAATCACACAAAAGAAATTCGCCGCCCCAAATATGACCATCGGCCCCCCACCCCGTGCCATCAAATGCAACGCCGATCACTTCGCCGTCGAGCCCGTTTTCCGCCATGCAGCTGGCGATGTGCGCGTGGTGGTGCTGAACGGCGATCTTGGCTTCCGGCCGCGCTAACGCCCAGCGAGTGCTCAGCGCGTCGGGATGAAGATCATGGGCGATCAGGCGCGGCTTCGACTGATACACGCTTTGTAAGTTGTCTAGTGCCTCTTCGAAGAACTGAAGTGTCTCGTAATTTTGGAGGTCGCCGATATGCTGGCTGAGAATGGCGAACCTGCCCTTCGTTAAACAGAAGGTGTTCTTCAATTCGGCCCCCACGGCAAGCACTTCGCCCACCGCGCGGCCGAGAGGAACCGCTTCGGGCGCATAGCCTCGGGCGCGCCGGAGTACGCGCGGGGAGCCATCGAACAGCCGCGTTACTGAATCATCAACCCGTATAAAGATGTCGCGATCGTGCTCAAGAACGACGTCGGCTAACGGCGCTAGCTTCTCACGGGCTGTTTTGTTTTGCGTGACGATAGGCTCCTCGCTGATGTTCCCGCTGGTCATGACAAGGCATCGGAGAGATCCCTCGAAGAGCAGGTGGTGCAGTGGCGTGTAAGGCAGCATGACTCCCAAATGGTTCAACCCAGGTGCGACGCCCGGCGCAAGCTGATCGCCCTCACGCATCTTTAGCAACACGATGGGCGCCGCAGGACTGAGAAGCAGTTGCCTTTCCGCCTCACCTACGGCACAGTACTTGGCGAGCGTATCTACGTCACTTGCCATAATCGCGAAAGGTTTGCGCGTACGGCGTTTGCGCATCCGCAACTCTTGGACTGCGTCGTCACAGAATGCATCGCACGCCAGCTGATATCCTCCGAGTCCTTTTAGGGCGACAATACCGCCTTGCTCAAGAGCTCGGATGACGACGGAAAGGTCTATCCCCAACTGCGGGCCGCACACCGGGCACGCAATCGGCTCCGCGTGGAAGCGGCGATCCGACACAGTTCCATACTCGTGCTCGCAAGCTCGACACATTGCAAATCCCGCCATCGTAGTATTCGCGCGGTCGTAAGGCGTGGAGCGGGTAATCGAATAGCGCGGTCCGCAGTTGGTGCAATTAGTAAATGGATAACCAAAGCGCCGGCTGCCTTGTGTCTTGATCTCAGCGAGACACTCCGCGCAGGTGGCGAGATCGGCAGAAATCAATGTAAATTGCTGGTTGCGAGCAGCACTCGCCAGGATCCGGAAACCATGGTACCCGGCAAGTTCCGGATACTCTTCAATAAGGAGGCGACTGACGCGAGCAGCTGGCGGCGCTTGTGTCTCAAGAGCTTCGATGAAGGTACGGACGTTTACAGCGTCATCACTTTCAATCTCAATGACCAATCCGCCAGCTGTGTTGAAGCTCACGCCCGGCAAGCCGGCGCTATCGGCTAACCTTTTCACGAAAGGC
Source organism: uncultured Bryobacteraceae bacterium (assembly GCA_964249415.1). Lineage (GTDB taxonomy): Bacteria > Acidobacteriota > Terriglobia > Bryobacterales > Bryobacteraceae > Bog-105. Next base: position 3,097 of record CAXUCT010000252.1, read on the forward strand.
CGGAATCCTACCCCTTGCACAACGCCTTCGAGCGTAACGCGGTACCGTTTTTTCAGGCCTGAGTTGTTTACCTCCATGATGTACAACGCTGCCCTTTGGGCGCTCTTGTTATACCAATATGTGTTGATCTCATGAAATTTTTCGAAATCCAAGAGTTTGGAATCGACAATCTCGCTCTGGTCGAACGCGACACTCCGCAACCAGGCGATTACGAAGTCCTGGTCAGAATGAAAGCCGCCTCGCTCAACTATCGCGATTACATGGCTGTCAAGGGAACCTACAACCCGAAGATGAGGCGCCCCATGGTGCCGCTCTCTGACGGCTGCGGCGTGGTAGAAGAGCTGGGCCCCGCAGTGACGCGCTTCAAAAAGGGAGATCGCGTCTCGCCATGCTTCATGCAGAAGTGGATAGAGGGTCCGCCCACAAAAGAAAAGGGCGCCTCGGCGCTGGGTGGCGCCATCGACGGCGTGCTGCGCGAATTTGCGGTCTTCAGCGAAGAAGGTCTAGTCCCCGCGCCGCCCTCGCTCACTGATGAGGAAGTCGCCGCGTTGCCCTGCGCGGCCGTAACTGCTTGGCACGCGCTGTTCGAACACACCCCCGCCGCTCCGGGCGATACCATCTTGTTGCAGGGAACAGGCGGTGTCTCCATCTTCGCTCTGCAGTTTGCCTCCCTCGCCGGTCTGCGCGCCATCATCACTTCCAGTAGCGACGAGAAGCTCGCATTCGCCACGAAACTCGGCGCCTCGGAAACAATCAATTACAAACGCAGCCCCAACTGGGATGAAGAAGCACGCAAGCTTACAAAGGGCGAGGGCGTGGATCACATCATAGAGGTGGGTGGCAGCGGCACCATGCCGCGCTCATTAAAGGCACTCCGTATGGAGGGAGTGATCAGCGTAATCGGAGTCTTAAGCGGAGGAGAGCCTACCGTAAGCCCGGCGCCCATCCTCATGAACAGCATCCGCATACAGGGAATCTACGTCGGCTCACGCGCCATGTTCGAACGCATGAACCGCGCCATCGAGTTCCACCGCCTCAAGCCGGTCATTGATAAAATCTTCCCCTGGACGGAAATCAAAGAAGCCTTGCGCTACATGGAAGCGCAGCAGCACTTTGGCAAGATCTGCCTAAAATTCTAAGCGGCTACTCGAAGGGCGCATCGTCATCGCCCGTGTCTGCCGAGAGATTCTCGAACTTCGTATAGCGATTCAGGAACGCTAACTTCACACGCCCGGTAGGACCATTGCGCTGTTTCGCAAGTATCAACTCCGCCATACCCTTCAAGCTCTCTTTGTCGGGCCGGTAGACCTCTTCCCGAAAAATGAATGCCACCAGATCTGCGTCCTGCTCAATCGAACCCGATTCTCTCAAATCACTCAGCATCGGACGGTGATCGCCAGGCCGGCTTTCCGGCGCGCGGCTAAGCTGCGAGAGCACCAGAAACGGTAAGCGCAGTTCCTTGGACATCAGCTTCAGCCCGCGCGATAACGAACTGATCTCTTGCACTCGATTCTCGAACCGTCCGCGCCCCTGCATCAACTGCAGATAGTCGATCACCACCAATCCTACTTCTTGTTCTGCCTGCAGCCGGCGGAGCTTCGCATGCACGTCCATCAGATTCGTACCCGCCGTATCGTCCAGAAAAAGAGGCGCCTCCACCATCCGGTACATCGCTTCTTGCAACGAACGGCGCTCCTCCGCATTCAAATATCCGGCGCGAAAACGCTGTTGATCCACGCGCGCCGAAGCACACAACATGCGTGTAAGCAGCGACTCCTTCGACATTTCAAGCGAGAACACCGCCACGGCTTTCGGATTCTTCGGGTTCTCCGCAATGTGCTGAGCGATATTCAACGCCAGCGCTGTCTTCCCCATTGCCGGACGCGCAGCCAAAATGAACAACTCGCCTTCGCGCAATCCACCCGTCAGCTCATCGAATTTCAGCAGGCCTGTGCTGGTCCCCTTGATGCGTTTACTGGTGTCAAGAAACGCGTTGATTCCGCCGTCATATTCAGTGATGATCTGCGCCGGGCTCGCCAGCGAGTTCTTCGATTGAACGTCGCCCAGCTTCATGAAAGCGTCTTCAACGGCGCCTAAAATCTGCTTCGCGTCCTCGTCGTAAGTCAGGCAGCGATTGATCGTGTCCTGCGAGAGCGTGATGATTCTGCGGAGGAGAGCCTTCTCCTTCACAATCGTGACGTAGCTGTCTAAATTGTGGAGCTGCGGCAACCCGTCATCAAGCGAAACCAGGTAGCTAAGCCCATCTACCGATTGCAGTTGCCCTTGCTTCATCAGCTCGTTGGCCAACGTGACGCGGTCAATCCTTTCGCCGCGTTCATGCAGCTCTCCCATTCGCAGGAAGATGCGCTTGTGCTTCTCTAGGTTGAAGTCATCCCCCGAGAGCGTTCCCGCTACCTGCAGGAAGGCATTATCGTTGCTCATGATCGCTCCGAGCACGAAGCGTTCGGCGTCGAGGTTATCTGGAAGCGCCTGATCCAGGCTGAGATCGCGTGCTGCCATACGTTAGAGACTTGCCCAACTTACTGGGGAACCGGCCGTTGCTCAAGACGAAAACGCCGAAATACCAGTGGATTTACTGAGAAGAATTCTTCCACAAGAACAATTGGAACCCGGTGCGGGAAATGGATCGGTTCCGAAAACATTTCCACAACCCTTCCACATGATTAATTTAAACATTTTCGCCTTAGAATGTAGCTTTCCAGCCGCTCGGAGAATCAGCTGACACTTGGTATACTGCGGCTTGATGATCTTGAACGCCCATTGCCACCGTCACCACCTTCCGGTGAGTGAATAAGGCGAGTCCGCGCTCCATCTTAGATTAGAATCGCGAAGGCCCGCCGCTACGGCGGGCTTTTCCATTCCATAGCACCCAATGAGCGAACTTCTCGACAGCCAATTCCTCGACTTTGATAAGGCGAACGGCCTCATCACAGCCATCATCCAAGACTCGAAAACTCATCGCGTCCTTATGGTCGGCTACATGAATCGCGAAGCCATGGAGAAGAGTCTCGCCACCGGCCATGTCACTTTCTTCAGCCGTTCGCGCAACAAGCTATGGACCAAAGGCGAAAGCTCCGGTCACTATCTCCTGCTGAAGTCCGTTGCTACCGATTGCGACGGCGACGCGCTGCTCATCCAAGCCGAGCCCATGGGTCCGGGCGTCTGCCATAACGGCTTCGAAAGCTGCTTTTACCGCATGCTCCAAAACGGCCAGTGGATCGAAACTGAGGGAGCAACTTATAGTCCCGCTGCTGTCTACGGGGCCAAGCAGTGAAGCTGAAGCTCGGCATTCCGAAAGGAAGCCTGGAGACCGCAACCATTGATCTATTTCGCCGCGCCGGATTCAACATCACTACCAGTAGCCGCAGCTATTTCCCTTCCATCGACGATCCGGAGATCGAGTGCATGCTGATTCGCGCGCAGGAGATGGCGCGATACGTGGAAGACGGCGTGCTCGATGCCGGTCTCACCGGCCGCGACTGGGTGGAAGAAAACGAAGCCCGCGTCGAAACCGTAGCGGACCTGATCTACGCCAAGCAGAGTTTTGGCAAGGTGCGCTGGGTACTAGCGGCTCCGGAAGCATCCGCATTCCGCAGCGTAGAAGACCTCGCCGGAAGAATCATTGCCACTGAACTCGTCTCTACCACCAAACGCTACCTCGCCAGCAAAGGCGTCAAAGCCAAGGTCGAGTTCAGTTGGGGCGCGACCGAAGTGAAGCCGCCCGAACTTGCCGACGCCATTGTCGAGGTCA
>CAXUCT010000253.1:0-846 GCA_964249415.1 uncultured Bryobacteraceae bacterium
CGGACCTTTGATTGTCGATGATCTCCAAGCCACGAAGGCAATGCTGCTCGAAGCCGGCGCCGAGATCTTGAAATCCGAGACCGAAGCTGAAACAGGTCGCCTTATCTATGCTCGACACCCGGACGGTTCTGAAATCGAGTACTTACAGTGGAAGCCGGAACTCGTGGCAAAGCTCATCGATGCCAAAAGAAAACCTTAGCTGAAGAGCAAATGCCAGACGTTTACGACGTGGTTATAACAGGCGGCGGCGCGGCTGGTGTTGGTGCTGCTGTGGGTGCCGCGCAAGCGGGCGCCAAGACACTCTTGCTGGAGAGTGGACCCTGCTTGGGCGGTGCGGCCACGCAGAAGAACGTTCTTACCTATTGTGGCTTGTTTACCCAAGCCAACCCAACCAAGCAGGCTGTGTGGGGTGTTGGTGAACAGGTCTTGCAACACTTGCGCCAATTGGGCGGGGTAGAGGGTCCTCTGCGTCTCCCGGCTCCCAGCAATCATGTCATCGCCGTACTCGATCCGGAAGCGGTGAAACTGGCGCTTGATCGCATCGTGATTGCGGCGAAAGTAGACGTTTGCATGCATACGATGTTGGTCGGTGCCGAGCGAAATACGAACCGGATTACTGCCGTCACGGTTCAAGACGATCGTGGTCCGCGGCAGATCGCCGGCAACGTCTTTGTCGACGCAAGCGGCGAAGGGGACCTCGCAGCGTTCGGCGGTGCGTCCGTACGCTATGGAAACCACGGCAAAGTGCAGAGTGGAACGTTAGCCGTTCGCTTTGGAGGAATTCGATGCGGGTCCGATCTTTCGGAGAAGCGCTGGACCGAGGCCATTCAAGCCGCCAAGGCGAAG
>CAXUCT010000253.1:856-6862 GCA_964249415.1 uncultured Bryobacteraceae bacterium
GGTGCTTCCGCTGCCGATCTCAGGAGATCTCATCACTTATTACATCGATGCGACTTACAATGCACTCGACGGCGCAAGTATTAGCGCCGCGGAGATCCAGGGACGAGAACGGGCCTGGGCTTATCTCTGTGCTGCACAGACCATCCCAGGTTACGAAAAGGCCTACATCACCAGCAGCGGCCCCAAGTTTGGCACTCGCGAGTCGCGGCATATCAATGGGAAATACCAAATCACCGGAGCCGACGTAACCGGCGGCGCCAGGTTTAACGACGTAGTCGCCTTAGGTGCGTGGCCTTCGGAGTACCACCCCGGCGAGGGCAAGCCAACGGTGTGGCAGAACATCCGCGACAATGGGACCTTTGACATTCCACTTCGAGCGCTGATGAGCGTCGATACTTCGAATCTTTTTTCAGCCGGGCGATTAGCGGATGGCGATAGCACCGGCGGCGGCGCTATTCGAGTGATGGGCACCAGCTTTGCCACCGGACAGGCAGCCGGAGTAGCCGCCGCCCAGATGGCATCCGGCCGCAGCGAATACGACCTCGTTCGCGCGGAACTCGAACGCCAAGGGGTGCACTTAGATGCAGATCATCTCCCCGATCCTTCCAAATAGATCTGCGCCGAAAGGCACGCGCGACGTTAGATGGGTGACGCCATGTGCGCGATCTTGCCGGGTGCTTCATCCGGGACGCGGCATCCGTTCTCAAAGCGGTTTACCAGGTTAAACCAGCAGATCGTAAGAATCAGCTTGCGGCAGGTTGTTAGATCGTAGCGCTCCATCATCTCAGCCAAAGTGCTGTCGGTGAGCGTGGCCTGTGTCGAGAGCTCATCAGTTGCCCTGCAAAGGAGCACATACTCCGGGTCGATGCCGGTCACCGGATCCTCTCCATCGGCTGCGCTGATCTCTCTTCCCGTCAGCCCGGTGTTTCTTCCGATCACGGGCCCGATTGCCTGCGCATAGCTGCAATGCATGACCCTGGCGGCCCGGATGATGATCATCTCGCGAAGCTTCGCGTCGATGCTCTTTTCCGAGAAGATGGCCTTCACCATGCCATCCGCCGCGGCATATAGGTCCCCGGCTCCGGCAAACATCTTGATCACATTCAATGTCTTGGCCGGGTCATATCCCTCGCCGATGATCTTTCCAATTATCTCTTCGGAGGGCAACGGAATCGTGACGGAAGGCCGGGAAGCGGGATTTGTCATAACGCTCTCTCTTGTTGCGTGTATTTCTAAAGGTAGAACAATCGTTGATGCGGCAGTTCCGGGACAGTGATAGTAAGAAAGACAAAGTCCAAGATCATTGTTCTTTGTTGAGGAGACATGATGACTGTCGCGGATCGCAGTTAGTCAGGATCTCAATTCCGACTTGAGAGTTCACACGAATCCTGGATCGATCCACATAATTTGCAGAGGATTGTCTTGCAAAAAGCGAAAGTCTTTGTCCGTCGTCACAAGCGGCAAGCTCGTATAGAGAGCCGTTGCCGCTATCCAGAGGTCATTCTTCCCCATGTTTCGCGCACCACCAGGTCGTTCTCCTCTCCAGGCCAGGATCTGAAAAATGCCGCCACGCCGCTTTTCGGAGATTGCAGCCGGCGTTCCGGCTTCCGAGACTGCGTAAAGGAGAGTGGAACTTTTGAGAAGGCTTGACGGCCGTCAGCTAGCGGTAAAATCTCGGCTGCGTCAATGCGCAGCAGCGTCCCGGACGCTCGGTAGATCGCCTTTCCTAATACTGTTATCTCTTTGCCGAAGTAACCCTGCAGCACTTCGGATGTCCCATCAATCAGAACACCCCGAACCTCGTCTCCGTCGTCCAGCAACAACCCAAAAGAGCGCGTACTATGCCGGACCATATCCAGCTTCCCCACAACTCGCGCCTGACGCGGAGAGGGCGTTTCATCACTCAACGCTTGCGCATTTGCCGCCACCTGACTGTCTATAGGAGAGAGCTCATGAGAAGCAGTGCTCCCAAAACCAAACTCAACACTCTTGAGTTCGTTTTGAAAGAGTCCGCTCCAGCGGCTAAAATGCTTAAGCAAAGTTGCTCGAACAATCGCGAGCAGCATCTCCCAGTCTCGGAGCCTTTACATGAAGAATAGAAATGCCGTCTTTCTCGCTGAAACCTAGCGTGCGAATATCGGAGGCACGCTCCAACCATCCGGGAGGAGCACCAACCGACGCGCTGGTTCCCTCGAGCGTCATGCGAACACTCGGCCGAGCGGTACTTTCCAGCCGCCGCAGAAGCGGCGAACTCAAAGAGAGTGGAACGTCCCGGCCGTAGAAACGCTCGGTTCTGAAAACGATTTCTTGCTCGACGTAGTTCACAGCTCCACCTCCGCCGACCATCGTTACACATTTGCCTCACTTCCCGCGCCGGAGGCTAGCGGTGCATTCACTCTGAACTCCGGGAGGCTTTCGACAAGCCGAACCGTAATAGTAGGTCAAGGCCTCAGAACCGTTCTTGCAGTCTCCCGGAAGTCTGAGACTTATGTCGGTGACTGTGTGTTCTAGGCAAACGCGGACGGAGGGAGATTAATCCTATCTATGTGGGAGTTTACTGCCTCCGTCCGCTTTTCGCCCCCGTGGAACAGTTGATTGTTGCATCATCGCTCCTCTTCATCTAATCGAACTCGGTGGAAGCAAAAGAGGACCTTAGCGATAACTTCCGCGCTGATGCATAGCATCCAGGGAAGATCCTCATCTAGGCAAGCAAAGCACTTGGGAGAACGAGACAGATGAAGAAGTTGGCGGGAAAAATTGCATTGATCACTGGCGGCACAAGCGGCATAGGTGCCGCGACGGCAAAGTTGTTCCAGACTGAAGGTGCAACGGTGATCGTTACCGGAGCAAGTAGCGACGGAGTGGATGCGGCACGTCAAGCAATGCCGGGCGTAGAGGTCATGCGATCGAACGCTGGTGATCCAGTAGCTGCCAAAGCTCTCGTTGAACAAGTGAAAGAGAAGCATGGGCGAATCGACGTGCTTTTTGTGAATGCTGGAATTGCACGGTTGGCTGTCCTCGAACAGATCGAAGAGTCATTGTTCGATGAAATCTTCAACATCAATATACGAGGTCCATACTTTCTCCTGAAGCATGCGGCGCCTATCCTCTCCGAGGGCGCATCGATCATCCTTACTTCGTCAACGGCTGCCGTCCTCGGTATGTCCGGCCTCAGCGCCTACGGTGCAAGCAAAGCGGCTCTGCGATCGCTTGGAATCAGCCTGGCTGTAGAGCTGGCTCCACGCCGCATCCGTGTCAACACCATCACACCGGGTCCGATCAACACCCCAATTGGGGGCAAAATGAGTCTCACCCCCGAACAGATGGCCGGGTTCGGCCAGATGATCGCAAAGTTACCTCTAGAACGCATGGGACAACCTGAGGAAATAGCAGCAGCGGCCCTCTATTTCGGCTCGGATGATTCCCGATTCACAACCGGCGCCGAGTTGCGCATTGATGGCGGTATGACGCTGGTCTAGCCGAGGCCGCATTCTTAGGCACGAGGAGAGGCCCCGTCAGAAAACGGACAATAGAGCACGCTAAGGATCGCTGGAGGCGGGGGATCAATGGAAAAGTGAATCGTGCATACCCGCGCTGCCCGACTTATCCAAAGTCAAGTCAATTTGAAGAGGACAACACACATGTTCGCAGTGATGGGAATTACCGGCAGTGTGGGCGGCGCGATCGCAAACACGCTCCTCCAGCATGGAAAGAAGGTTCGTGGCATCGTCCGTGACGATTCGAAAGCGCAGGCTTGGAAAGATAAGGGCGTTGAGGTTGTAACTGCCAACTACGATGACCACCTTACCGCCGCCTTTACGGGTGTCGAAGGTGTTTTTTGCATGATTCCGCCCAATGTGGTTCCCGCCCCCGGGTTTCCGGACAGCGTCGCCCGGAGTGCTGGAGATGAAGAGGGCCGTTCTCGCCGCCAAGCCTCCCCGGGCCGTCTTCCTTTCCTCCTATGGAGGCGAAAAGACCTCAGGCCTAGGTCTGGTTACCACGGCGCATCTGCTCGAGGAGGAGCTCGGCAGCACTGGGGTTCCGAGCGCGTTCCTTCGCGCCGGATCGTTTATGGAAAACATCTTGCACAGCATTCCGGCCGCCCGCACTACTGGCATGTACTTCGCGTTCTTCCAACCCCTGGAACACCCCTTTCCGCTGGTCGCCACAGACGACATTGGCCGGATCGGCGCTGAGACCCTGCTCCAGACCTGGCAGGGGAACCGGTTTATTGAGATCTCGGGCCCGACTTACTATTCTTCGAATGATGTGGCGGCTGCTCTGGAAAAGGCTCTCGATCGGCCGGTCACCGGCGTTGCGGTTCCGCGAGAGACGCGGGTCGATATCCTGGCACAGCACGGCATGCCAGCGGATCGCTCCGGCGCCTACATCGAGATGATCGACAGCGTTAACTCCAGGTGGATCGACTTTGGAGTGCCCGGCACCGAACACGTCAAAGGGATGATTGATCTGGTCACGACCGTGAAGTCGCTGACCAGGAGAGCCAGCTAAGCTTAACCAAGCCTCGCAGCACGCGGCCGAAGAGAGAGCAAGCATACTTTGCAAATGCGGGACGGTGAAACTCGGGACGGTACACTCAAACACCAAATCCGGGCTGATGCGAAAGGTTTGAGCAACTGTAGAGCTCTTAGGTGCCGCAGTCTTGGTTCGGCGAACAGAAGTGGGAAACGCCCGCCGACTCGCTAGGCGTTCTCGGCGAGAACGCATTTCACGCATGCTTGGCTGCGATAGGTCCTCACAAGTCGGCTTCTGTCTACTGACGACGCGCGTGACGGGTCTCTGGGGTGAGCGCGCGGCGGCCAATCTCTGACGAGGGCTTTTCAGATTATCATGGTCATGCAGGCTGGATAAATGATCATCTACACGGAGGACTGTATGGCAAACACACAGACGCTCATAGCCGAGGTCTACCCTGCTTTCAACCAGCGGAACATCAATGGTGCATTTGCGCTGATGAGCGAGAGCGTCAGCTGGCCCAAGGCATCGGAAGGCGGGCGTGTAGTCGGGAAAGCAGAGATTCGTGCCTACTGGACCCGCCAATGGAAAGAATTTGATCCTCATGTCGAACCGATTGAGGTGATCGACCGCGGAGCGGGCAAGATCGATGTCCGAGTCCATCAGCTCGTGAAGAGCCTTGGTGGCGATGTGCTCTCAAACAGCGAGGTGTGGCATGCGTATATCATTGCCGACGGTTTGATAGAACGGATGGACCTCGAAGTAAGCGAAGCAGATGCTGAGCAGAGTCCGTCTTCAGCGTTTTCCCATCGCTAGGCTAGGCGGATATCCCGTCTGACCTGAGTAAGCGTCTTTGCGGATCGTAGGCAGATTGCTCCCGAAAAGTCGGCTTCGATCCAGTGATCTCATTAGTTGGTGCAGAATGCCCGAGATCACAAGATCTCGACTTCGCACGCATTCTCCTCGCCTTTAAAGACTCGTAACCAACTGTACCCGGATAACCCCCGCCAACTCCCCTGCCTTGCCTGGCTCCGTTCGCAAAGCTCAGTTCCCGCAGCGCATCGTTCCTACCGTCTCTCGCAAGGCCATCCCCGCCGGTCACAAACTTTCTCAAATTCCTACAACCCCCAAACCCAACGCGCTGAACCACTTACAACAAGCCGCCCCAACCGTGCCGCCCAACCAATCGGGCCATGCGGTAAAGCTTCCCATAGAACCGAATACGCCGGATAAGCCAAGCGCCACCCCGGCACTGTCCTTTCCAACCCATCTAAAGGAGCTCTCATGTCGACCTCATCGCAAATCGCCGCCAATCAGGCGAACGCCCAAATCTTCCGGACCCCGCACCGAAGCGGGTAAGGCCATCTCCGCTCTCAACAACTTCCGCCACGGCTTCACCGGCGCCTTCAGCATTCTCCCTTGGGAAGATCAGGATCAATACGATCTGCTCTACGGCGGCCTGCTCGACGATCATCGCCCCTCGAACACCACCGAACACCTGCTCGTCAAAACCATGGCCCAGTCCTATTG
>CAXUCT010000254.1:0-2031 GCA_964249415.1 uncultured Bryobacteraceae bacterium
ATGACATGCTTGCTAGTGAAAACATTGGGTTTGGACGAGTTGATGAAATGCAGAACGAGGAGCGCGTCGCGGCCTCAGCCGAGAAAAGTCTAGCGTCCGGCTTTCTTGACAAACTTCCCAACACTTACCGGCAGATGCTAGGGAGACGGTTCGAAGGTGGGGTTGATTTATCCACCGGCCAGTGGCAAAAAGTAGCCTTGGCTCGTGCTTATATGCGAGACGCGCAGATCCTGATCCTGGACGAGCCAACTGCCAGCTTGGACGCCCGTGCGGAGTTCGAAGTCTACCAACGTTTTGTGGATCTAACGGCCGGCAAAATGGCCGTGCTCATTTCGCACCGGTTCTCCACGGTTCGCATGGCCGACAGAATCCTGGTGCTCGAGAACGGGAGAATCGTCGAGCAGGGATCGCACTACCAACTGGTGGAACTCGGCGGCAAATACGCCGAGCTGTTTGAGCTGCAAGCGGCTGGATATCGCTAGCTCCTCAATAGGTTTTATGTTCTACTAAGCGGTAAGCCTTCTAGTCCGCTTCATTTAGAGGTCTTAGGAGGTCAGGAGGTCTATATGACAGGCAACGGTTTTGTTAGTCTCACCGTGGCAGCAGCGCTTTCCGTCGCTCCCGCTTTTTCAGCCGGCCCGAGCATTGGGGTGGCAACCGCGGTGGGCAGCTATTCGGTGAATAGCTCAGCGGTGACGGGGAACACCGATATATTTAATGGGACGGAGCTTCGGACGACGATTTCTCCGAGCGATGTGCACCTAGAAAATGGTGCCGACGTCCGCCTAGCAACCCGGTCCGCCGGGACGCTATATAACGATCACCTGGAACTGCGAGATGGAGCGCTTCGAGTATCCAATTTCGATGGCTATCCGGTACAGGCTCGACAGTTACAAATTCAGGCAGACACGCCCGGCGTGGCGGCGATCGTGCGCATGCAGGGCCGAAGGGTTGAGATCGCCTCGATTGGCGGCACCTTGAAGGTAACCGATGGAGGCGCCATGTTGACGCGCGTCGCTGCGGGGACGAAGATGGCGTTTCAGAATACAACTAACCCACCCGCTCAAACCGGCGCATCGCCTGGGCAGGCGCCTGCAAGCACCGGTGCCGCTCCCGCTCCGGAGCAAGGGCCACTTTCTAATAAGAAGGCAATTTTGTGGACCGCCGGTGTGTGCGCGGTCGGTGGCGTCGTTGTCGGGGTGATCGCTGCCGAACAGGGCAAGACCCCCTTTCACGGATCTTAGCGACCGCGCTTCTTCCGAGTTGATCTGAGCAGGCTATTCTAAGAGGTTTGAAAAACCATTTAGTAGCCCTGCTCAGCCTCATGGCAGTTCCTGCCTTTTCCCAGTCCTCTTCTTCACTGCTCAATCAGCCATATCAGCTTCCGTTAATGCCATGGCCGGCGAATGCAACCGTGCAGACCGGCTCAGTTCCAATCGATACGAGCTTTGCCGTATCGGCAGCCGGGGCCGGAGCCGCTGACCCGCGCGTCAAGGCCGCTATTCAGCGCCTTTTCCCTAGGCTTACCCGGCAAACAGGCATTCCGCTGCTCCCGCATATAGTGACCGCAGGCGATAACGCCACGCTAGCGATCGCGGTGGAGCAGAAGGACCACGGCGCGCCGCAATCTCTGGGAGACAACGAGCGCTATTCACTCGAAACGATGCACGCTCGTATACGTCTTTCCGCCGATGCGCCGCTCGGCGTCTTGCGAGGAATCGAAACCTTCCTTCAACTGGTTCAACAGAACACGACGGCTAGCGGCGGAAGTGCTGCGTCGCCGGGCTTCTCGGTTCCGGGTGTGACCGTGCGGGACGAGCCGCGTTTCCCGTGGCGAGGTCTTTCGCTCGATGTCTCGCGCCACTTCATTCCGGTCAACGAAGTGAAGCGCACGATTGATGGATTGGCGGCGGTGAAGCTCAACGTTTTGCACTGGCATCTTTCCGACGACCAGGGATTCCGTATCGAAAGCAAGAAGTATCCGCGGCTCCAGCAGTATGGCTCAGACGGCTTGTATTACAGCCAGACGGA
>CAXUCT010000254.1:2041-6849 GCA_964249415.1 uncultured Bryobacteraceae bacterium
GAGCGCGGCGTCCGTATTGTTCCTGAGTTCGACATGCCAGGGCACGCCACCAGTTGGCTGCCGGGTTATCCGAAGCTTGGAACCGGCCCCGGACCGTTCGAGATCGAGCGCAGCCCGGGAATTTTAACGGCGTTAATGGATCCAACGAAGGAGTCAACGTATCGCTTCCTTGACGGGTTCGTGGGCGAGATGGCGAAGCTGTTCCCCGATCAGTATTTTCATATCGGTGGCGACGAAGTGAATCCAAAAGCCTGGCAAGAGGATGCCGGCGTTCAGGCGTTCATGCGGAAGCATCAGCTTGCCGACCCAAAAGCTCTGCAGACTTACTTCAACCAACGACTGCTGAAAATCGTGACGCGGCACGGCAAGCACATGGAAGGCTGGGATGAAGTTCTCGAGCCTGACTTGCCGAAGACCGTCGTAATTCAATCCTGGCGGGGTCAGGAATCATTGTGGCAAGCTGCCCGCGAAGGATACAAAGGCATTCTCTCGGCCGGCTACTATCTCGACCTGATGCAACCCGCATCCGAGCACTACGTTGTGGACCCGATGAAGCTACCGCCAGAACGGCAGAAACATTTGGAGGAGCAGGGGAAGCCCATGCCTGTGGAGTTAACGCCGGAGGAGAAGAAGAACGTGCTCGGCGGGGAAGCGGCCATGTGGGAGGAGTTAGCGACAGCGGAGAACCTGGATGCGAAGCTGTGGCCGCGTCTCGCCGCCATTGCAGAGCGATTTTGGTCGCCTGAATCGACCACCGATATTACGTCAATGTACGCGCGCTTGGAAATAACGAATCGCTGGTTAGAATGGTTGGGCTTAACGCAGCGTTCCAGCTTGGAGTTGATGCGGCAGCGCTTGGCGGGAGCACTGCCCTATAGTCCGCTGGACCGCTTTGCGTCGGTTCTGGAACCGGTGAAAGGCTATTCGCGGCACGCAGAGAAGTACAACAACACTACGCCACTTAACCGGCTGGTTGACTCCATTGCGCCAGAGAGTGAAGCAGGGCGCGAGTTCGGCAATGCAGTGGACCATTACGTTGCGGGTGTAAAAGAGCAGCAAAATGCCGAGATGCTGCGCCACCAGCTTGTCGCGTGGGAAGAGAACGCTGCTGCCGTTCGCCCCATGCTGGAGAGCAATTCTCTTTTGACGGAAAACTTACCGGTAGCCGATGCGCTTGTCACGTTATGCAAGGCCGGCGAGGACGCACTCGATTATCTTGGCGGCAAGAAAGAGGGCGGGAATGCCGAATGGAAGCAGCGCAGCTTGACACTGACGGAGGAAGCCGGGAAGCGGCATGGCGATATCTTGATCGCCATTGCTCCCGGCATCGCAGCGCTGATTGGGGCCGTGCCGTAAAGCGACTAGATCGTCTCGAGAGGAACTTCCACCTTGGTGGCCGTTCCATGCATCTTCACGACAGCGTAAGTCGGGTTAGCGCCTGTAGCCGTGGGGATCGCCTGAAACGACATGTGCCGTTCCGATTTGATGGCGATGGTGTCGAAGGCTTGTACAGGAGTGTTCGGCTTATGTATAACCGCCGGTAGCAACAATGTGAACGAGAGGGATCGCAGGTCTGGCACAACATTCAGGGTCACCGTGAACATCTCGCCAAGAGACGTAGTCTCGGTGACAACTTGCTGCCCAGAGAAAGAAAAGGTGCCCTCGGTACCTTCGTACTGCAGGCTGGGCCCTTGCGATTTTATATTCTGAACAAGTGGACCGGATTTATCGAGGTCCAGAGTGACGGTTATGTTGTCCTCGTGGCTTCTCAATTTGAACTGGTTGTCACTAAGTTGAGCGAAGATGCTCGAAGTGGAACTTGAAGTAGCTGCTGACATTTGTATGCTCCTGTGGATCAGAATGTTGTCTGCTGAGACCTCCTGTTTCTTGCAACCGGCGCACCAACCCTACTCCCAGCGGAGTTGGTGCGTAACTCACTGCAGAGATTCGCGACCACCTGTTTGCGATTTGGCGAAACATAGATAAGCGTTATCTCTCTGGCTCTGCGGTACGTGCCAGAGAAGCTTTTGGATAGTGGTTAACGCCTGCAAAACTAAACCCCTAAATCGGCAGCAGGTCGAGAGCGGCTTCGATCTCAGCACGCGTGTGCAGATCGCCCTTGCGGGTGCTTGCTTCTATGCCTTTCTCGTACATGGCGCGGGCTTCGTCAATATGGCCGAGTTTCTCGAGCGCTTGACCGCCGTGATAGTAAGCGGCGGAGTAACTTTCATCCTGCTGAAGAAGCTTGCGGAACTCTGCCACCGCGTGCTCCAGGTGACCGCCGTTGGTGTACTCCATCGCCAGACCATAGCGCGCAAACCCGTTGTTGGGGTCCTGTTTGACCATCTCTTTGAGTATGTCGACGCGGT
Source organism: uncultured Bryobacteraceae bacterium (assembly GCA_964249415.1). Lineage (GTDB taxonomy): Bacteria > Acidobacteriota > Terriglobia > Bryobacterales > Bryobacteraceae > Bog-105. Next base: position 4,411 of record CAXUCT010000254.1, read on the forward strand.
TGGTTGCCATCGTTCACATTCTGGCATTTCTGTTTCACGCCGGCTCCACAGCGCATCTAATCGGGCATGAGTGATACCACAGTAACCAAAGTAGATTCGGTCCATTCGCCGCGCGGCAAATACGGTCAAAAGTATCTCGCCTCGGGCAAGTCGCTGGCGATGCGGTTGTGGGAAGAAACTGCCGCCAGCCATAAAGAGGAGAATGTAGCGCGAGAGTACGAAGTGGTGGGATACGTGATTGAGGGATCCGCCGAGCTCGAAATCGAGGGCCAGACGATTCGATTGGAAGCGGGAGATTCGTGGGTGGTGCCGAAGGGTGCGCATCATACCTATCGCGTCAAGGAGCACTTTAAAGCCGTTGAAGCGACGCACCCTCCGGCACACGTTCACGGACGCGACGAGTAACTTTCCGGGCAACGCTTCCTTTGTTGAGACTAAGAGGCGTATTCGCGAAGGTTGCGCGCCGCGTTTTCTACGGCCTCGGCCGCTTTGGCTGTTCTGCCGCGGGCAGTGGTGGAAGCTTCGTCGAACCTCTTCTGCGCCATTCCTCTCAGCTGCCCAGCGAGCGAAGCCGCCGAGCTCACCCCGGAGTGGAGCCTTTCTTTGCCCTTCTCCCTGAACTGATCCATCAGACCCAGTGACCAGTTCACGCATACAGGCACTACCATTGCGATGCCGACGGCCGTTAGTCCGCAGCCAAGTCCAATCAGTCCGGCGCCGAGCAGGCCCTTGTTGGTATTACTTTCCATTGTTCCTCCTAGAACTTAGGTATCGTTCTCTACTTCAGTATGCATAAAACGTTCTGCACTTTCATCTGAGCTTAAAACGCCAGCGACACCACTTCGGCTAATTCGGCCGCCTTGAGCTGGACGGGGTTGCCCTTCATGCTATTCGCTCTAGCGGCTTTTTCGACCAGGGCGGGGATATGGTCGCGTTCGAGCCCATAGGTGCGTAACGGCGGAACGTCCATGCGCGTGCAGAGAGCGGTAACCCAGGCGGCTCCATATTCGGCTTCGGCATGTGGGTCGCCCGTGAGAATGCGCGCCGCATCACGATAGCGCTCGAGCGCCGCAGGGTTGTCTCCGCGTTGTCGAAGCGCCCGAATGTTCACGGCCATGGCATGCGGCAGGATGGCGGCACACAGCGCTCCGTGTGGCGCATCATGCAGCATGCCGCCCAGTGGCGCAGCGAAGCCGTGCACCACTCCCAGTCCTGCGTTCGCCAGCGCGAGCCCGCTGAGCAGGCTGGCAAAAGACATCGATTCACGTGCCGCGTGATCGTGTCCGTGGCGGTAAGCCTTGGTGAGGGATTGAGCGACACGGCCCAGTCCCTCGCGGCAGAACTGATCTGTGAAGACGTTGGCGCGCACGGAGACGTACGGCTCAATGAGCTGAGTCAACGTGTCCAGGCCGGTACTCGCGGTGATAGCCGGTGGCAGATCGAGCGTTAGTTCGGGATCAATTAGGGCGATCTTAGGAAGCAAAAGAGGGGTCCTGAGGCTGGCTTTGACACCGTGCTCCGGTGACCCCAGCACAGCGTTGCGCGTGACTTCAGCACCCGTGCCGGCGGTGGTGGGAACGGCGATGAAAGGCAGCGGTGTGTTTTCAAGTGCCTGCCCTTTCCCGATGACCTCCAGATAGTCCAGCGGCTCGCCGGAGTTAGTCGCCAGGACAGCGATAGCTTTAGCTGCATCGATCGCGCTTCCGCCCCCGAAGCCAATCACCAGATCGCAGCCCTGCCGCGCTTGCTGGACTCCTTTGCGGACTGTTTCAAGCGTCGGCTCACCGCCTGCGGAGAAGAGCGCGCAACTGAGACCGGCGCTCTGGAACCGCCGCGTCAGCCGGGTCACGCGATCCTGGTTCTTTCCGGTGACAACCAGCGCACGCGTGCCAAATTCGCGAGCGATGTGCGGCAGGTCCTCGACGGCGCCAGAACGAAACAGAATGCGGGCTGCCGTGGCAAATTCGAACTGCATCACCAGCCGCCATCATCGGGAAAGACGTTGCGGAATTGAACACTGGAGCGCGGCTCCGCCATCATTCCGCCAACGGTGTCGCGCCACTTCGCGTAATGGGGCGTGCCCTTGTGCTGGGCGGGCGCTCCGGCGGTTCGATAGACCTCCACCAATACAAACCTGGACGGATCATCGGCTTGTTGCACAACATCAAAGCGGGCGATTCCGGGCTCCTCAATGCTGTAGCGAGCGTTCTCGACGGTGGCTTCAAGGAAAGCGTCTATGGATTCCTCTTTTACATGTATGTGAACGTGGACGATCAGCATGGGCCGATGCCGATTGTACTCCGTTTGAGGTGTGAGTATACGTCGAGAACTTCAGCGGTAAGATGTACCCTTTGCGCGCCTCGATTGACCCAGTTTATTATAATGTTTCTTAGTCGTGATAGTTGTAATAATAATTGTTGGTCGGCAGCGACCTAATAG
>CAXUCT010000255.1:0-1501 GCA_964249415.1 uncultured Bryobacteraceae bacterium
GCGCCGATCAGATTCACGATCGCCATCGCTATGATGCACGCAGTGACTGCAATATTCATTGGCTTTGCAAGACGGCCACGATGTGTTTCGGCGAGCACAAAAAATAAGACGGGTAAGAGCAGAGTTGCATTCCGGAGATGACCTAGATCTAAGCGCTGTAACTCCGAAATCCACAAAGCGAACGCGGCAAGCCAATAGGGCATCCACTCGGGCCGGAAGACCAGGCGTCGATGGAGGTAGCCCATTACGGGAACTATGGCGGGGAGAATCATGATGACCACGAACGGAACAGCTAAAGCGCCCACGAAGCAGAACGCGATAGGAAACGGAAATGCCGTTCGCCCAACAGCAAGCCAGGTTCGCAAAATATCCCGAAGCGGAAAGCCATAGGGGACCGCATTGATTCTCCCGTAGAGGGAAGCGGGCAGAATGAAGTTCGCGTAAATCAGATCGGGCAGCGCGCCGTGCGCGGTATAAAAGAGCAAGCCCGCGGCAATGGGTAGAGAGAATCCGGCCAGAAGAATGGCGAGGGCAGTGAGGCGCTTGCGTGGCCTGAGAAGCACGACCGAAACCGCGAAGGAGGCCAGTACCAGGATGCCTTTGTGTTGGGTGAGACAGCTAGTCCATCCCGCGAAGCCGCCCGCAACCAGCAGCAGCACGTAAGCTGGGCCGGTGCTTGAACCCTGCCGGAGGCGACGCTCGCCGCAGAGAAACAGCGCGAGGGAAAGCAAGGCAAACAGATTCGCATCGTAATGCGGGCTGGTCCTGACCTCGTAAGGGATGGAGGTGGTTAATACGAATGCGGCGGCCGAGATTCCTAATCCGCCAAGCCGGCGGGCGAAATAAAAAACCAGCAAGGCAGTGATGGTGCCCTCCGCTAGGAGAAGAGTGCGCGCGGTGGTGATGCTGGCGCCAAACAGTTTAAAGAAAAGTGCCAGCCAATAATAGGAACCGGGCGCATACAACTCTAAGAAATCGCGTCCCGGGATACTGCCGTGTAGAATTTGCTCAGCGCCATACTCAGCGACTCCTTCGTCAGGGCACCACGTCAGCACCCGCACAAATGGAGTCAAATAGAGTACCGAGACAATTGCTATGAACGCGTAGGGAAGTGCTCTGCCCCAGGGGAGCAACCGGGCAGCCGAAGAGCCATAAGCCGAGGAGTTTGCCCGTAGAGACACCACAAGAGGAGAGTGGGCCGAAACAAAGCCGGATCTCACCGGACGCGGCAAACACTGGAACGAAGATAGTGTTTTCCGGCTCGAAAATTAAATGCTAGAGTAAGAAACCTATTAGAGGTTCAAAAACGTGGCTCTAATGATTACCCGAAGTGTGGGCTGGGTCCGGAGGGCGTTCGTCCCTCTACTGCTGGGTTGTACGACGTGTTGGGCGGCACAACCGGTTTCAGGAACAAGTCCCGATTTACAGAACCAGGTAGCGCAGCATGAATCGGCCGGCGATCTAGCCGGCGCGCGATCCCTTTTAGAAGAGAAGACGCGGG
>CAXUCT010000255.1:1511-3784 GCA_964249415.1 uncultured Bryobacteraceae bacterium
ATCCCGGGCGGCGCAAGTTGGCGCTGCGCCAGGTGGTGCTGCTGGATCTGATGGGCGGCCGGGATGCCGATTTGACGCGCGATATGGCGCAGTACCGCGCGGCTGGCGGAACCGACCTTTCAGCCTCCGTGGGAAGGCAGAGAGCTGGGCAATATTCGGTGGCGATGATTCCAGGACCGCTGGCATCGTTCGCCCGAATGGCGGCTTTGACGCCGGACCTTTCGCCCGAGGAACTGCTGCCGGCGCTGGCGCGGAACGTGGTAACGAATGGGTACGAAGCCTCCGGTAATGAAGCGTTAGAGCAGACCGAGTATTTACGATTACTGACTCGCTACATCGGCCAGGCGCGGGAGTTACAAGCCTTGGCGGGCAGCGGGCAGAAGATCGTAATTCCGAATTGCGACAGCGAGCAGACTGCCAATTTATTGAAAGTTCTCGGGTACCGGATGCGCGGCTCCTGCGGGACAGATATCGTTCTTGAGACTGTAAACGCAACGCGCGCTTTCCTGACGGTGGATTCGGCCTTTCCGCTCACGCGCCTGGAACAGGACTTACGGGCGAATCACCGTTTCGAAGTGGCCTATGCGCCTACCAGCGTGCCGGTTCTTTACAACACTGAATATTGGCTCACTGCGCTGGGACGCGGCGGCCAGTCGGATTTTGTGGATGCGTTCCTGTCCGACCCCTCCTTATGTCGGCTTTACTTGGGCTTATCGCACCTGGATCGCACCACGTCGGAGGCTTTGCGCAAGCAGGCCTCGCCGGCGAAGCTCAAGGTTTATGCGCACGTGCTGGATTTTTACGGCAGCATGTTTCAGATCAGAAACGGCGCGGCCGTGGTACCCGGACAGGCGAAGGCTTGGGGGTCGCTGACGGGTGTGTCGCCGAACAACCCAGGGGCTTTTTTTCTCAAGCTGCTGGCGACGGACGACGGGTGGTTAGCGAGTTACTACGATGCGCTATCCCGGATAGAGGGCCCCCCCGCAGAGTATCTGACGCAACCCGACAGAATGAAGCGCTTCTACGATGCGCTGCGCGGCAAGGTCACGAGTCCCGGGCCGGCTCGACCGGTATTTCGCTCGAGCACGGAGCTGATGCTGCTGACAACAGCGCTCCGGATCAATGCCAATGGCCAGGTCAGTATTCCGGGCGATTTGGATGTCTGGCGCAACCTGTTTATCCATCATCCGCATGGCAAGTACGACGGCAAGCTGACCCGTTCGGCAGCTTCCTGGCGCAACAATGATGACCTGCTTGAGGCGCTGTTCGGTTTGAGCCGGAAGACGGCGGAGAACGAGCCTCTCCGAATATTTCTTACGTTAAACGACATCGATCGCGGGCGGGCGAAGCCGATCTCTCCGCAATTGGCAACGCGCCTGATTAGTTCCTACCGCGCCTATGGCGACCAGTACACGTTGTTTGCGGAAGATCCGAATTTAAGCGAGGCTTCGATCGGACAATATCTGGATATCTGCGCGGGAACGGGGAGCATTCGCGACAACCTGCTTAGGGCGGACGCAGTAGGCACGGTCCAGGCGCTGGTGGAACTATGGCGCATCCTGTGCTTCCAAAACGCCATTACGCCGGGAGTGCAAAACGAGGCCTTCCAGAAACTGATTCAGCCATTCGGGCGCGTTCGGGACGAGGCGGAGGTGTTCGATGCCGCGCGATCAGGCGTGGACGTTCTTCTCACCTCTGCCAATCGGCCCGTAACCGGTTCGCGGCAGGAGCAGATAGTGGAGCTGCTGGTAGGCAAGATTCGAACTGGTTCTGGTTCGCGACCCTCGTCGCCGGCAGAAAATTTCCTCCGTGTATATGATTCGCAGTTGCTGATATCGCTGGATAGCCTGTTCATGGCCGCCGACAGGATCACCAAAGGAAATGTGGACACCAAGACGCTGAAGGCCATCACGGAGCAGACGGCGCGACTGGATGAGGCGCAGTCTATGCGCAGCTCACTTTCTTCCGAGGAGAAGAGTTCACTCGCGCTAGGCTACTGGAGTCAGCGGCATATTGAGCAGGAACACAAACTAAGCCTGGACACGTTATCAAAGAATCCGGGAAAGAAAGATCCCCGCGCCGCGCTAGCGCCCTTTGTGCGCGATTCGCTGGTCGGGTTTCTGTATAGCTACTATGCTCCGCCTGGGGCGCAGCTGCTGATAACCAACCCCGTATTTGTGCGCAGCCACGATTTTATAGGGCCGGAAAGCGCGCCCGCTGCATGGCGATCCACCGAAGTGGCGGGAAGTGGATGGCCTGCGAGTGCAGGAGGG
>CAXUCT010000255.1:3794-6839 GCA_964249415.1 uncultured Bryobacteraceae bacterium
TTGCGCTTCCGTATGCACTTGCCGAAGCGGAGCAAAACTTCCTAAGCCCCAAGAGGGAGCAGGCGCTTATCTGGTCGGATTTGGTTCCACAGATGATCGTGGACGTGACAGTAAATAGGTGGAGGGATATCAAGCCGGAGCAGCTACGGTGGATTTCGCTTCACATACAGCGCGGACGCACGTTGCTGGCTGCGGCGGCGCTAGACCGGTCCGTAGAGCCGATGGTTCTCGATTCGTATAGCCGCTTCGCCACGCCGGCGAAAGTCGAGTGGCTGGGGGACCAGTTGAACGAGGGACACTTCGCCGTCGCTGCCGCGGAAGTTCCTCCCGCAGTTCTGTACGCGATAGCTGACGATCCGCAATTAAGGGCTGTGTCGCCGGATGTGCCCGCGGCTGAGATTGCCACTATGGCGGCGCAGGACAATCCGAACCTGGCGCCCGAGGCAATTTCACATACATTCGGCACTCCTAAACCGACCCTGACCCATTCGTTCCAACCAGGCCTTCTCCACTTACGCACTTTTCCGGCGCTGATGGGTTACTCGAGCCGGATTCTAGCAGAAAGTTGGGAGTCGAACAACCTCTACTATGCAGCGCTTGCCGATCAGGCCGGCGTACCGGTGGATCAACTTGACGTTTACATACCGGAGTGGAATCGCGCGACGATCGAGAATATCTTTGCAACGCATTTAGAGGATTGGCCCGCGCTACTTCGTTCGCTCAACAGCGTTGGTCATGAAGTAGGCGATCGCGGCAATCAGAATTGAGCTTCTATTTATCAGAAGATTAGGAAGATTTGTGATTAAGACATTGCGCACCTTAGGCGTCGTGACGATTGCATCCGCTGCCGCCGCCGGCATGTGGGTACGAGCCCAGGATCAGGATCAAACAACGTTTCATGTCAAAGTGGACATGGTGGTTTTGAGCTTCACGGTGACCGATCAAAAGGGCAAATACGTGAACGGGCTTAAGCCAAGGGACTTTAAAGTCTACGAAGACGAAATTCCTCAGAAGATGTCCACATTTACGGAGGGGAACCGCGCTCCGCTGCAAGTTCTGGACAGTGGCGAGACCAAGCCGCTGCACATGACTTCCGCTGCTATGCAGCCCGGTGGCATTCCCGACCCGAACGTTATTGATCTACGCTCCGATTCGCCGGGAACGAACGTATTCGTGCTTTTTGATACCAGTAACTACATGTATCGCGGATTCGTGTACGCGTCGGATGCAATAGCTGATTTCATACGTGGATTGGACCGCGCCGATTCCGTAGCTGTGTACACGTATAGCCGCAACCTGAATCGGGCCGTGCCGCTCAATCGCGATCGGGGATTGGCGATAGCGGGTCTGCGCAATGCCGTAGCCGGAGATGACTCTGCATTGTATAACTCACTCCTGCTTACGTTGCGCGACGCCGCTAAGGTGCCAGGCCGCAAGGTGGTTATCGTGTTCTCAAATGGGCCAGACAACGCCAGCATGATAGCGCCCGATGACGTGCGCGCCGTAGCGGAAGATGAGGGCATTCCCATCTACGTGATCTCCACAAACGAAGTGAACAAAGATCCCATGTCGAGTAACATTTTCAAAAGGATTTCTACCAACACAGGTGGCAAGAGTTACTTCGCTAAGACATGGCAGAAGCAAGTGGAAGCGTTCGAATCCATTCGCGAAGATTTGGGCAACAGTTACACGCTCACTTACTATCCGCAGCCGAACCCGAATGATGGCTTCCGTAAGATTCACATTGATCTTACATCGGAAGCGCTGAAAAAAGATAAGATCCGGGCGCGACCGGGTTACAGGCCACAGCGCGGCATCTAGGCCCGAGCGGCTACTTTTCCCGGTTGACGGCTAAGGAGCCAAATGCCTGGTCAACGGGCATGATCTGCATCACATTAATGTTGACATGGGCCGGGCGGGTTGCCACCCAATGAATGGCGTCGGCTATATCTTCCGGCGTTAGCGCCTGTGTCCTCTCGTAAACCGCTGCAGCTTTTTTCTTGTCGCCTTTGAAGCGCACTTCTGAGAACTCAGTTCCTTCTGCAAGGCCTGGTTGAAGGTCGGTGACGCGGACGGGCGTGCCCAACAGGTCGGCGCGTAGGTTGTAGCTAAACTGATGCACAAAGGCCTTGGCTGCGCCGTAGACATTTCCTCCCGGATAAGGCCACTCCGCGGCGGTAGAACCAATGTTAATGATGTGCCCGCGCTTCCGCTCCACCATGCCTGGAAGCAGCAGGCGCGTGCAATAGATTACGCCCTTGATGTTCGAATCGATCATCTTGTCCCAATCATCGAGATGGGCGGTTTGTGCCGGATCGAGCCCAATGGCGCCCCCGGCGTTGTTGACCAGAATGTCTACGGCAGCGAACTCCGGAGGAAGGCTGGCAACCGCTTGTTCCACCTCCGAGCGCTGCCCTACGTCGAAGGTTAAAGGCAGAAAACTTTGACCAAGCTCTTTTTGAAGATCGTCTAACCGGTCTTTACGACGGCCCGTTCCGATTATCTTTGCTCCGTCCTTTGCAAATTTGCGAGCGGTGGCAAGTCCAAAGCCGGCAGTTGCTCCGGTAATGAAAACGATCATGCTTTCAGAATAGAGGGAGTGGGAGGGCGCGTTTGCGGGAGACGCTCTACGCCTTAGCCTTAATCAGAAGAAAGAAACTGATCTCATCGGATAATGCTTGCGGTTACGAGTCCAGAGCACTGCTCCATTTACCACAACTGACGTCCGATCCTCTCAAGACGCGTGCCACGCCGTAACTTCCGCACGTACCCTTCAGAATCGTCGAACTCATTTCGATCCTTCCGCATTCCCACGATTGCTTGCATGGCTTTCTTCCGCTGTTGGAGGTCGCCGAAATAACGCTCCCGGACAGCAGTTCGCACGAGTTCCGATACCGTTGTTCCCGCGCTCCGTGCCCGGGAGTGAAGTGCATTCCACAGTTCGTCATCGAGATAAAGTTGAGTCCGGCGCACGATGTATATCATACGTCTGATGCCGGATAACGTGGGATGGGCAACCTGTTACATCTAATAACTGGTGAGACG
>CAXUCT010000256.1:0-2060 GCA_964249415.1 uncultured Bryobacteraceae bacterium
CCCTCCGATCAACAAAGCGAGTTTCCTGCGAAGGACATTGTCGACAGCGGCTTTCTTGAACTGGTGCGCTATGGAATACGTGCCGCTGACGACCCGCTCATTGTGAACACCGTGAAGGTGATCGACGCCGTGCTGAAAGTCGACACAAGCGCCGGCCCTGTATGGCATCGCTACAATCACGATGGTTATGGCCAGATGGAAGACGGTGGGCCTTTCACCAGCGTGGGGCAAGGTCGCGCGTGGCCGCTACTCACCGGTGAACGAGGCCATTACGAACTGGCTGCCGGACGCAGTGCCGAAGCCTACATCCGCGCCATGGAGCAGTTCGCTTCTCCCACCGGTCTCTTGCCCGAACAGATCTGGGATGAGGCTGACAAGCCGGAACACTATCTATTTCTAGGTAAGCCGACCGGTTCCGCCATGCCCCTCATGTGGGCGCATGCCGAGTACGTTAAGTTGCTCCGCTCTGTTTCAGACGGCAAGGTCTATGACGCCATCCCGGAGGTAGCCGCGCGTTACTTGGGCAATCGCAAGATAAACAAGCGAGTGGAAGTCTGGAAACCCGATCGGCAGATAAGGTTTATGCGAAAGGATCACATCCTGCGCATCCACGGCACTGAACCCTTCCGGCTTCGTTGGTCAAGCGATGATTGGAAATCCCAGCACGATACCGAATCGAACTCCAACGCTCTTGCCATCGACTTTGTCGATTTGCCGGCTGCGGTCTCCTCATCAAAAGATGCATGTATCCGCTTCACCTTCTTCTGGCTCCAAAGCAATCGATGGGAAGGCCAGGATTACGCCGTCACTGCTCAATAACCGGGGTTTCCTAGCAACGGCACGATCCGTGCACTTCGATACAAAATAGTATCCATATGGCAGCCACCATTCCCGCCCTCGGCGCTGAGCCATCCCAACCGCCTGTCAGCGATGGGCCGGCTGATCCCGTTGCCTCCCATGCCAGTTTCACCGCAACCGCGCTGTTAGACGTCTTAGAACGCGCGCTGCACGCGCGCTCGTCTGAGTGGCTTTTCTTTCGCGAGCTGAAAGTGGGCACAGGTTTCATCAACGGCTCCGCGCAACGGCTGGATGCCTTCGCTTTGAACTGCTTTCCACATCAGGGAATGCGGCGCGTCTGTTATGAGGTGAAGCTATCCAGAGCCGATTTTCTTGGCGAGTTGAAGAAGCCGCTTAAGCGTCGCATCGGTATGCGCTATTCAAACGAGTTCTACTTCGTCACGCCGCAGGGCCTACTCGACATCACCGAAATTCCGGTCGACTGCGGGCTGGTCGAGATCGGAAAAACCAGCTTCGAACAGTCTCAGGCGCTCATGAATAAGCAGGCCGGATTCTTTTGGTTCGATGCGCAATCGGAACCTTATTGCATCGTCACTGTCCCCGCCTGTTGGCGAGAGACGCCCGGTCCCACCTGGCAGTTCGCCGCCGCCATGCTGCGCAATCAGCGAAAGCAATGGGAAGACCGGCCGCCGGTTCCACCCAAGCAACTAAAACTGGAACTATCCGCGCAAGCCATCAATCGCCCGCTACCTCCGGTTGACACGCCGGACACCAATACAGCTTCCGCCCTACAAACTCGCGCATCGCTACCTCGGTCCCGCACACAAAACACGGCAGCCCCTTGCGTCGATAGACATAGTGCGTCTCAAAGCGCCTCGCCTTGCCGGTCGCGTGAGGCCGGTCCGCCGGACGCGTAGTCACAATCCGCCTGTCCACCATCCCCGCTTCCATCAAAATCACCGCGTCTTTCCAAAGCGCTCTTACCTGTCTCGCGCTCATCGTGTTTCCGGCCTGAAATGGATTTACCTTCGCGCGGTACAACAACTCGGCTCGATAGATATTCCCCAGTCCACCAATCACGGATTGATCCATTAGCAGTGCTCCAATTGGCGCGCGGCTCTTTCTAATTCGTGCTACTGCCACCTTCGCATCTGCATCGTCGCGCAACGGATCAGGACCAATACGCGCCAGCAGCTTTTCCCGATCTTCCTCGCTCAATACATCGCAAGCCGTCGGACCCCGCAGTTCCACCCAATGCTTCG
>CAXUCT010000256.1:2070-6803 GCA_964249415.1 uncultured Bryobacteraceae bacterium
ATTCACAAGCTGCCCCGCAAATAGCAGCTTCTGCCCTTCGCTATAGCGATGAATTTCGTTTCCCTCTGGCACGAATGGATGGTAACGTGTACGGCTGAAGCGCTCCCTGTCACAGCAGATACCAAGCTCTTGGCAATCTTTGCCATTTCTGATACACTCCCTTTAGCATCAACAAACAAGTCAGGCCCCCCATGCCCACCCGCAACGTGAATTTGACTGAAGAGCTTGACAGCTTCGTCCTCGCAAAGATTAAAAGCGGCCGTTACGAAAATGCCAGCGAGGTGGTCCGTGCGGCGCTGCGAACTCTGGAGCGTGAGGAACAGCAGTTCGAGGCGAAACTGGTCGCCCTTCGGAGTGCGATTCGTGAAGGGGATGCCAGCGGCATTGCCGTCGGCAATCCTTTCGCACGTGTGCGGAAGACACTCAGGTTTTCCAAGAAGCGCCGTTAGTAAGTGGCTACATTCCGTTTATCGCGCCTGGCCGAGGCCGATCTGATGGACATCGGCACCTATACCCTGCGCACATGGGGCGAAGACCAGGCCCTTAGATACATCGACGAACTTGAAACGTGTTGTCGCCAGCTCACGCTAAATCCGGAGCTGGGTCGCGCGTGCAATCATCTGCAGCCAGGCCTACGCCGCATGGAGCACGCGCGCCACGTCCTCTTTTATCGGATCGAAGCTGTCGGCATTCTGATATCCCGCATCCTCCATCAGTGCATGCTGCCAGAAGAGCTGGACGAATGTTAATTTCTTAGCGCGTCTATCCCTTACTCCCATTCCGTCAAACTCTCCCGCACCACCGGCCACGCGCGCGACCGCGGGTCAATCAGATCGAAATGCCCTGCGCCTCGAATCGCCCGCAAGCGCGCATTCTTCGAAACGCGCGCAAAGCTCTCGCTCATCTCAAACGGAACGACATCGTCAGCCGTCCCGTGCACCAAACGCTGCGGCACGCGTATCGGCAGCAGTTCAATCGGAGACGAAGATGCGTACCTTGCCGGCACTTGCTCCGGTGTCCCTCCCAGATACTCCGCCACCACGCCCCCACTAAGATCCAGCGACCACGCCCGCCGCAAATCAGATACCGGCGCCAGCCCCACCACTCCGCGCAGATCTACCGCTGATTGCGCTGCCAGCCACAATGCCAGTTGCCCGCCAGCCGAGTGCCCTGCCGCCACTAGGCGCTTCAAGTCCAACGCGTAACGCTCGCGCAGTTGACTCAGGTACTCCGCGCCGCGCCTCACATCCTCCTGCGTGCCCGGCCATCCGCCACCTTCCTCTCCAATCCGCCGGTATTCCAGGCTCCAAGTCGCGAAGCCGGCCTGTTTCAGCGCCGCGCAAAGATGTCCCGCATGCGTTAAATCGTAAGCCCCCCGCCAATATCCGCCATGCATAAAGAGGATGACTGGATGCGGCCCGTTCCCTGCCGGAACACGTAAATCTCCGAACTGATTTGGATCGGACCCGTATGCAATCCGAGCATCCGCCTTCGGCACCGGCAATTCCAGAACACTCTGCCCACGGCTGCATCCCGCCAGCGCAACCGCGGCTCCCATAAAGTTTCGGCGGCTCATTCGCAGCGGCAATGACAGTAGTTGAAAATCATCACAGCAATTCTCCCAGGCTCTTGCCGATCGCTGCTAGGGCCAACATATAGCCGTCTGAAGATATCTTCCTGCTATTCCCTGAAACGTTGCCTCTTGCGGCTCCTGGCTCACGTCAAAACAGCATGAGTCTTATGGCCCTGAAGCACAGAACCAACTACGGAAGGCTCCGCTCTGCATACGACCTTGCCTTCCGGCACTTGGCCGCGCAATTACAGCACTTACAAGACTTAAAAAATCAAAATGTTGCGGATCCCGACATTATTGCGCAAGCCGAGCGGCAAATCGCCCGCGCCCATAACTGCTATCTCGAAGCGCGCAATGCCCTCACAGATCTCTTGATGGCAAGACAAGCTGAGAACGATGCAGCAACCACAGTAGTGCATACAGTCTGGAACGACTACCAATTCGCCTCGGGAGCCCGCTACTCCTGGCCTTCGCCCTAACTCATCAGCGTTGATCGGCGGCCTACGTCTATATAGGCTAATGCGCTATCCTCATCGTTCATGCGCATCACCCTCGCCGCCATTTTTCTCGCATCGGCTCTCTCCGCCCAGACCACTTACGTGTTGAGAGCCGCCCGGCTATTCGATGGCAAAAGCGACACCGCCATTCAACCGGGCATCATCGTAATCGCCGGTAACACCATTCAGTCGGTCGGCGGCCCAATTCCTCCAGGCGCTCACGTCGCCAGCGATCACATCATCGACCTTGGTGACGCCACTCTACTCCCCGGATTCATTGACGCCCACACTCACCTCACCATGGACTTCAACCCGGATTACAACGGACAGCGCCTCCTGGCACTCACCCGCACCATTCCTGAGCAAGCCATCCGCGCCACCGTGAACGCACGCAAGACCCTCATGGCGGGTTTCACCACCGTTCGCGACGTCGGTTCAGAGCATTTCCTGGTCGGTGGTCTGCGCATCTCGATCACCAGCGGCGTCGTTCCCGGCCCTCGCATGCTCGTCAGCGTGCATGCCATCGGCGCTACCGGCGGCCATTGTGATGACGGCGGCGGTTTCCGGTTCGGCCTTTTAAACCATGAAACCGGGCCCGAAGATGGCGTGATCGACTCTCCCGATCAGGCCCGCTTCGCCGTCCGCTTCAACGTCAAATATGGTGCCGACGTAATTAAAACCTGTCCTACCGGCGGTGTCTTATCGCCCACCGATGACGTGGACGCGCCACAGCTCACCCAAGCCGAAATGGATGCGCTTGTCACCGCGGCTCACGAGCTACGCCGCAAAACGGCTGCCCACGCCCACGGAGCCGAAGGCGCAAAGCGCGCCATCCTCGCCGGTATCGACTCCATCGAGCACGGCACTTTTCTCGACGACGAAGACCTTCGCCTCATGCGCGAGCGCGGCACCTATCTCGTGCCTACGCTTTCTGTCCGCAGCGGCATCGCGGAATCCAAATTCCCTCCCCTTGTCCAGCAAAAAGCCGATCTCGCCATGAAGTCGCAAGATGCCATGGTTCGGCGCGCCCTCAGCATGGGCGTCAAAATCGCGCTCGGTACCGACGCCGCCGTATACCCGCATGGCGACAACGCTCTCGAGTTCGTTCTCATGGCCGCCGACGGCATGACGCCCGCTCAATCCTTGCGCGCCGGAACTTCTTCCGCTGCCGACCTCCTCGGCCTACAGAAAAAAATCGGCACGCTCGAGCCCGGCAAGCTCGCTGACATCGTCGCCGTCCCAGGCAATCCGCTTGGAGACATCAAAGTCACGCAAAGCGTAATGTTCGTGATGAAGGAAGGCGTCGTCTACCGCAACGATCGTTAGGAGATATCATCTACTGATCCACAACCGTAAGGGACTGGTCTCGCTCTAGGGCTCCTTTCATGACTTCCCGCCGTTCCTTCTTGCAATCCGCCGCCCTCTCCGCCGCAGCGCTTCACACCACGCTATTCGCCTCCACCGAAAGACAAGCGCCGCTCCAGGAATTTAACTATGGAGACGTAGACTTGGCGCCCGGCCTCGCCCAAGCTCAATTCGAGCAGACGCAATCCGTTCTCCTGTCGCTGAATGAAGATAGCCTGCTCAAGCCTTGGCGTCTCCGAGCCGGTTTGCCCGCGCCCGGTCCGGACCTCGGCGGATGGTATGACGAAGTGCAACTCAGCAAAACGGAGAGCGGCGGTCACGGCTTCGCCCCAGCCCACTCTTTTGGACAGTGGATCTCGGCCCTCGCCCGCGGATATGCTGTCAGTCGAGACACTCCCACCCGATTGAAACTGCAGCGCCTGCTGGCTCTGTACCAGCCGGCTATCTCCGGCCGCTTTTACACCAGCTTCCGCTTCCCCGCTTATAACTACGACAAGATGGTCATCGGTCTCATCGATGCTCATCAATTCGCCGGCATCAGTTCCGCCCTGGCGCTTCTCGACCGAACCACCGACGCGGCCGAGCCCCACCTACCCCCTGAAGCCCTGGACCGCGATGAGCCGCAGCGGCGTTGGAGAAAGTCCGTCGGCGAGTCCACAGCCGACGACTACACCTGGGACGAATCGTATACGCTTCCAGAAAACCTGTATCTTGCCTCGGCGCGCGGCGCGGGCGATCGTTACAAGCGATTAGCAGCGCGATTTCTGCTGGACCGGACTTACTTCAACCCGCTCTCCGAAAATCAAGACGTTCTTGCGAATCACCACGCCTACAGCTTCTGTAATGCACTAAGTTCGGCTATGCAGGCGTATCTTGCTGACGGCAGCGTCAAGCACCTTCGTGCCGCGGGCAATGCCTTCGAAATGATTACGTCCGCCCAAAGCTTCGCCACCGGCGGCTGGGGACCCAACGAAAGCTTTAGTGCGCCCGGCAGCGGCGCGCTCTATGCCAGCCTTTCGAAAACGCACCGCGGTTTTGAAACGCCTTGCGGCAGTTACGCGCATTTCAAGCTCACGCGATATCTCTTGCGAGTAACCGCGGATGGCCGCTACGGCGACAGTATGGAGCGCGTCTTCTATAACACCGTGCTCGGCGCAAAGCCACTCCAATCGGACGGCCGCGCTTTCTATTACTCCGACTATCATTCCTCCGCCGGTAAGTCCTATTTTCCGGATGCTTGGCCTTGCTGCTCCGGCACGCTGCCGCAGGTGGTGGCGGACTACGGCATCAACAGCTAC
>CAXUCT010000257.1:0-6797 GCA_964249415.1 uncultured Bryobacteraceae bacterium
TCTTTTGGAACTTCTATCAAGATGGAAGTATTCAGTTCGAATTCAAGCTGACGGGCATTTTTTCCCTTGGTGCGGCGAAGGAGGGCGAGAAGCCGAAGTACGGAACCATGATTGCGCCGCTCTTGTATGCTCCCAACCACCAGCACTTTTCAACATGCGCCTGGACTTCGATCTGGACGGCATGGACAACACCGTGGAGCAATTGGACGTGGTGGGTGATCCAGCGGATGATCGAAATCCGTTCAAGAACGCGTTTCATGTAGAAGCGACAAAGCTCTCATCAGAAAGCCAAGCTAAAGGACATCTGAACTTGAAAACGTCGAGGACTTGGAAGATCACGAGCCCCAATGTGTTGAACGCGATGGGCGAACCGACAGGCTACAGGTTCATTCCTGGTGACAACTCCTACCCGATGGCCTCGCCTGATGCATGGTGGCGAAAGCGGGCAAGGTTTGTTGATTACCCATGTGTGGGTCACTCCGTTTCACGAAATGGAAGCGTTTGCAGCCGGTGATTATCCGAACCAGGGAACAGGAGGCGAGGGGTTGGCGAAGTGGACGGGAAGCCGATCGCTCCATCGCCAATCGGGATGTGGTGTTCTGGTACACGTTTGGACACACTCATGTTCCCCGCGCAGAAGACTACCCCGTAATGCCTACCTCTTATATAGGTTTTCTTATCAAGCCAAGTGGTTTCTTTGATATTAATCCGTCGAACGACGTACCACCTTCGAAGGCCAAGCACGAGGGCGACAGCACGGGTTGCAAACACTGCTGAGACCTTCGCTATGCAGCTCACAGCTCAATGCTGAAGGAGCCGTATACCTATGCTCTCGGATCTATTCGCAGCTATGGCGATTTGAGAAATACTGATTATGTAGAACGAATGAAGCAAGTCACACCTGTCTTTGTTGTTCAGGTAAACCCAAAAAATCCGCTCAAGGACTGTTAAGTGTGTGCCATCCTCACTGGTGTTGCGCCTATCTCGACCATATGGGATCAGTTCGCCGGGGTATGAAGCTTCCACAAATCGTCAGGGCGAATAAGAAAGATGACGGAGGCAGTAGCGGCGATTGGCACGGTCGCGGCGATCAGGAACGCCGGTGTATAGGAGAATCGATCCACTAGGAAGCCTATTGCAAGAGTGAAAAGCGCTCCTGCCACGCCGGCAAATAATCCGCTGAGACCGGTAACGGTGCCGACAAACTCAGTAGGGAACAAATCTGAAGGTAATGTAAGACCCATGGTGGACCAACTAGCGTAGCCAAACAAGGCAATGCTAATGAGAGCCAGCGAAACATAAGGGTTGCCAACGGAGGCTGCTGGAATGGTCCCAAGCAAAGGAATGCAGCTAAGCACGCAGATGATCTTACGAGCCCGCAGCACGGGTGTGCCGCGCTTAATCAGAGCGCCAGAACCCAACCCCCCCGCAAAGTTCCCCAGATCGGCCGCGACGAACGGGATCCAGGTGAAGACTGCAATTTGCTTCAGGCTGAACCCTCGCGCATCGCTCAGATACTGGGGCAGCCAAAACACATAACACCACCAGAATGGGTCTGTGAGCGACCGTCCAAGAACGATGGCCCAGGTCTTCCGCTGGCGGAGAAGCAACAACCATTCAGGCGCGTTAATTCTTCCGGCGGTTTCGCGATTTTGGGGAGCGCGTCGATAAACTACGAGCCACACAGCAAGCCACACGAACCCGAGCAGTCCTGAGAAAATGAAGCAGTAACGCCAGCCGAACTTGATCGCGATCCAGGGAACTGCTACGGCGGCGATCGCGCCGCCAACGCTTGAGCCACTGTCAAAGATCGCAACAGCCACGCTCCTCTCCTGCGCTGGAAAGAATTCAGCTACCGCTTTACTCGCTCCCGGCCAGTTCACGCCTTCACCGACGCCGAGCAAAAAGCGGAGAACTCCGAATGAGAATGGAGAGTTGGCAAAAATCGTCGCGATACTCACCCCAGACCACCAAACAACCGCAATTGCCAGACCCAGGCGTGTTCCGACCACATCGAGCACAATGCCACCGATTAGCCACATACCTGCATAAGCAAACTGGAAGGAGCTGAAGATATCAGAGAGCTGCGTGTGGCTCAGGTGGAATTCCTTCGTAATCACCGGAGCAAGCACGGAGAGAGTCTGCCGGTTAATGTAGTTAATAACGGTGGAACCGAAGAGAGTCCAAACGATACACCAACGACGTGAATCAGGCGGCAAGGGAGCACGTCCAGGC
This sequence comes from uncultured Bryobacteraceae bacterium, assembly GCA_964249415.1. Taxonomy (GTDB): domain Bacteria; phylum Acidobacteriota; class Terriglobia; order Bryobacterales; family Bryobacteraceae; genus Bog-105. Next base: position 2,236 of record CAXUCT010000257.1, read on the forward strand.
CGGCGCAAAGCTGTTTGCAGCGATGTGTCTCTAAGTGGGTCGCTAGGGAGCAAGGCGGCCCTGGACTCTACACCGGTTGATCATCCACAATCTGTTCCGCCGCTTTGTCCCAATAAAGCCTCTTGCCGGACCAGTAAGACTGTGCGGCCATAATGCAGGCAAGAGCGTGCGAGAAGCCATGATCCACCGTGGCATTCGGCTCTTTACGATCCCGCATTGCGTTCAACCAGTTCATTAGATGCTGCACGTCATCGTCGTTCGGACCTCGAGAATCGGCCTGCTTCTCATTCGGGAGCTTCAGAAGTTCCGCTTTGTCGGAAGCCGGGCCCATTCCCGGAGGAGCGGTGTAGCGCGGTTTTGCGTTGTCTTCCGGGTCGTGCTCTTGCGGGCCGCCTTCGTTCGTGACCATAAATAATGAGGCGCCCTCGCCGCCATAGTTCTCGATCGTTCCCTTCCTCCCTTGGATGCGGCTGTAACTTCGGTAGCTATTGGTGAAGGTGGTCGAGTAAGTATAGAGGAAGCCTTTGGGATAAACGAACGATACGGTAGCGGTATCCGGGTTCTGGCGTCCATCGTTCCAGGAAAAAATCCCACCAGTGGCAACCGCACTGAGGGGATGGGTTTCATCCGTCCAGAGATGAACAAGGTCCGAACCGTGGCTGAGCCACTGATCGAAGATGCCGGCCGAGAAATCGCGATAGAGCCGGAATTCCAGGTACATGCGCGGGTTGAAGGGACGAAACGGCTTACCCAGCAGCCAGCGATTCCAATCTGTATCTTCTTCCTTCAATAAAGTCGGATTCCGTCCATCGTCTAATTCCGGAATGTGCCGCCACCGTGGCTGATTCGTGTTCCACTCCTGAGTGATTCTGGTGATCTCGCCGATTCGACCCGAGCGGATGACGTCCCGAACGGCTAGCGGATAAGGCTGGCTTCTGTGCTGCGTTCCCATCTGCACAACTTGCTTGGATTGTTTAACGGTCTGGCGCGCCAACTTGGCTTCTTCCAAAACGTTTGCGAACGGTTTTTCGACATAGCAGTCTTTCGCCGCCTGTACCACCTCCACACAAAGCTTTGCGTGTTGATGATCGCCGGTAGCAATCATCACGCCGTCAATATCCGGACTGGCAAGCATCTGCTCGGAGTATTTGTAAGCGCGTGGCGGCGTGCCGAACATCTCCTTCACCTGGGCAGCGCGACGCTCGCGGGCAAGCGTCCAGATATCGCAGACGGCCACGATCTCGACTGCAGTGTGGGGCACGGCCATGTGCACCATATGGACGTGACCTTCACTACGGCCACCGCAGCCTAACTGGGCAAGCCGGATGCGGTCGTTCGATCCAACAATCCGGGCATACGAGCGAGCCGTAAGCGAGAGTGCGGAACCGGCTAATACCGTGTTGCCTGTTCCTTTCAGGAATTGCCGGCGATCGATTTCAGATGCTGATCTCGCGCATCCGTTGCTATTGCTTCCGTCGTTTTGGCCCATGATTGAAAACCCTTTCTGCTTTACCAATAGAATTTCATGGCCAGCTGAATCTGGCGCGAGGGTAAAGCTGTGCGTATCTGCCCGAAGGTGGTGTCCTGCTGAACAAGATCGTCGATGCCGGCGAAATTCGTCCGATTGAAGACGTTGAATCCTTCCGCGCGGAATTCCATCCTGTGCTGCTCCTTCGAAAAGCTCCAGTCTTTCACAAGCGAGAGGTCGGTGTTAAACAGCCCCGGCCCCTCAATCACGTTCCGTCCCGCATTGCCGTAGCTGCCTTGCTGCGCGCCCACGAAACAGGACGTATTAAACCATTGTGCCGGCGTGTGCGGAGCGTTCGCGTTCGGATTACAAACTACGTCCGGCCGCGGATCCTGGCTGCCCGAGTTAGAGGTGTCAACCGAAGAGTTCGCCGTGAACCAATGCCCGCTTTGCAGGCTTACGATCGAGTATAGGTTCCAGCCACCAATGAGGGAGTTGACCAGCGGTGACGCTCCGCTCCCGAGGGCGTGTCCGGTTCCAAAAGGAAGCTGCCAAGTTACCAACGCGCTGACGCGGTGCCGGGCGTCGAAGTCAGCGTTCCCGTACTCTATTGATTGGTTATAAGCGTCCCGGAAATACCCGGCATTGCCGCTTCCTAGATTGGAACTGGAAGCGATGTCAAGCGCATGACTGTAGGTGTAAGCGATGTTCAATGCCAATCCGCGCGCGATGGGGCGCCTCAGGGTTGCGACCAGCGCATTGTAGTCCGAATAGCCATTGCCGAGAATGTCGCCCGTGCCTGTTGCAAGAAATGAAATTGGCCGGCGCGGTTGGATCGGGCTGTTAGGATCCGTACTAGGCGTCGCTTGATTGCCGGGCGCGAAGTTAATCAGATGAGTCGCGCGGTTGCCCACATACGAGACCTCGAGTGTGGTGCTGGGCGTCAACTGCCTCTGCACTGATGCATTCCATTCCTGGACGTAGGCGTCGGGCAGATTCGATTGCTCTCTGACATAGCCGACGGAGGTTGGATTGAACCCCAAAGTAGAGGCGTTTTGCGGAAAACCGTTACCCAAAACATTCACCGTCTGGTTTACCTGCGTGGTGCTCACCGCCGGAAATTGCGCATCGATGTAAAACGGCGGATTAAATCCGGGACTCGGATTGCTGAAGGTTCCAATCTCTTCCGCTTGCCAGAAAATGCCATAAGCCATGCGGAAAACCGTCTTGCTGTCGAGCTGATACGCAAGTCCCAGGCGCGGAGCCCAATCATTGTAGCGCGGGCTTGACAGATAAGAGCCCGCCTGCGCCAGGGCAAATGGAAAATTGGAGGGCAGCGTAGCGGGACGCGAAAGAAAGTAAGTACCATTCATCCCTAGTGACGCCTGTGCGCCGAATCGCTCTTGCACTGGCGTGTGATACTCCCAGCGCAGCCCCAGGTTCAGCGTCAACTTACTGCTCACTCGCCACGTGTCTCCCCAGAAAGCCGCTGAGTTATAACGCAGGTAATCGATGTTTGCAAAGTTGGCAAGGTACGCATTGTTGGGCATGCCGAGCAGAAAATCCGCAAACCCCGAACCGGAGAATTGTCCGCTATAAGCGAAGGTGCCTAATCCATCACAGGGCTGCAAAATGGTGAATTCAGTCGGCCGGAACTCGAAGCCCATACGCATCGTGTGCTTGCCTTCGGTGGCGCTGAAGACGTCACGATACGTGTAAGCGTTAGTCACTTCCAAGGTCGGAAAGCAGCCCGAAGTGCCCAGGTGACGAACGTCTGAGATATTGAAGTTCGGCAGACCCCCACTTAAGCCGGACGTGAAAGGAATGCCTGGAATTCCGTATTGAGCAGCTAGATCCTGATTAGCGTAGTACTGCAATTGCTGGATATTGAGCCGGCTATAGCCGAAGCGAAAATCGTTCACCAAGTTCGGCGAGAAGATGTGAGTTATCCCCAGTGCCGTCCCGACCGCGGGAATGTGCATGGTGCTCCCGCTGTAGTTGTTGACCACGCCAAGTCCTGGTCCCGGAAATGCACCGGGCTGCTGCCGGTTTTGCCGCGACCAGTCTACCCGCTCAAACAGCTGTGTGTTCGTGCTGAGCGGCTCATCCACCCGGATGTCAAACTGGTCCGTGTCCACGCTCCAGACTGGGTTCGAGCTGTATTGGTTCGTGCCCGCCACGTTAGGATCCGGATAGAGTTGAGCAAGCTTGAGCGCAACAGGATCCAGTTGCGAAGCAGGTATTTGTTGGTTGAAAAAAGGCTGGCCGGTAGCTGGATTTGTGATCGTCCCTAGAAAACCGTCGCTGTAATTTCCCAGCTTTTCCTGCGCCGTGGGAACGATCGAGACGAAGCTCTGGGCCTGTCGCTGGCGCGTCCCCTGATAATCGCCAAAGTAGAACAAGCGGTTGCGAACGATGGGACCGCCCACCGTTGCGCCGAACTGGTTCTGCTTGAATGATGGCGCGCCTTGCGTCTGGTCGAAAAAATTCCGTGCGTCGAGTTTGGTGTTGCTCAGAAACTCCCATAACGTGAAATGCAACTCGTTGGTTCCCGACCGGCTCACCACGTTCACCGCCGCCCCGCCTCCTCGTCCGAACTCCGGCCCATAACCGGTCGTCTCCACACGGAACTCTTCCAGCGCGTCAGGCGGTGGCGAAAGGATGAAATCTGTACCGTTGCGCTGATCGGGCGACAGGCTGTTGTCATCCACCCCATCCAGCATGATGTTGTTGTCGTAGCTGCGATTCCCATTCGAGGAAAAGCCCCCCGATTGTGAATCCCGGGCGCCTGGTTCCGAACTGCTTGTGCCTCCCGAAAGCGTTGCCAGACTGAGAAAGTTGCGCCCGTTCAGCGGCAAATCCACCACCTGCTGATGGGTGACTACCTGGCCCAGGTTGCCTGATTCGGTTTGCAACAGAGACGGCGTGTCAGTGACGATCACCTGCTGTTGCAGAGTGCCGGGACTAAGCACGAGATCTAGATTGAGGATCTGAGCAACTGACAGAGTCAGTGCTTCCCGCCGATAGCTTTGAAATCCAGGGTGCTGCGCTTCAACCGTGTAGGTGCCGGGCGGCAGTGCGCTCGCTACAAACG
>CAXUCT010000258.1:0-561 GCA_964249415.1 uncultured Bryobacteraceae bacterium
CACGGGTGCGTTACGATTTCCGATATGGCGGACCCCTCTAGCCGAATCTTCGAAGTCCAGTGTCCCTGTTGTGGATCCACGTTACAAGTTGATCCCGAGACTCAGGCGGTTCTTCATCATCGCGAGCCCGAAAAGAAGCCTGCCATAGAAGACCTCAATGCTGCCGTTCAGCAGCTTCGCGGTGAGGCAGATCGCCGCAATGACGTTTTCCAGAAGAGCTTTGCCACCCATCTCACCGGCGAGAAGATCCGGGAAAAGAAGTTCGACGAGTTGCTGAAGCAAGCCAAGGAAGATACGTCCGGCAAAGCTCCCAAGCGCCCGTTCGACCTCGACTAAGGCCGTTAGGCTAAATGCGGCGCGAAGTCTCCACGAGCGAGCCGATTGACAAAGTCGAGATCGCCCGCCAGGAAATCGAGCGACGGTAAAGCAGGTACGTCCGTCCAGCAAATTTGCTCAAATACTCGCCCTTTCGGTTCACCCGTAAATGCTGAAACAGCAAAAAACAGCAGGTGCACGCGGCTGCCGCTCGGATAATCGTACTCGTACCTGGCAAGCTCCGCG
>CAXUCT010000258.1:605-3885 GCA_964249415.1 uncultured Bryobacteraceae bacterium
ATCTCCAACTCTTCGCGCAGCTCGCGCACCAATGCCTCCTGTGGCGATTCGCCGAATTCCACTTTGCCGCCTGGAAACTCCCACTTCAATGGATGCCGATCGTTCCGTCTCCGCTGGCCAACCAAAATTTGCCCTTGGCGATGGATAATTCCTGCTGACACTAATAGCGGCGCGCGAGACCTCATTGCAGATGTCCAACAGACGGCAAGAGACTCGACGGTTAACCGGCACTCGCGCTCGACGTCATCAGCTGCCTTAGAACGTAGGGCAGAATGCCGCCATGGCGGTAATACTCAGCCTCTTGCGGGGTATCGATCCGTAGCTTGGCCTTAAACTTCGTCTTCGTGCCATCGGCCGCGGTCGCCACTATTTCCACATTGCTCGCCGAAGCGATCGCTGTCTGAACGCCCGAAACCTCGTAGCTCTCTTCCCCCGTCAAACCGAGCGACGCATGCGTGTCGCCCCCCAGAAGCTGCAAAGGCAAAACGCCCATCTGCACCAGATTCGATCGATGAATCCGTTCGAAACTTTCCGCAATAACAGCCTTTACTCCCAGCAATAGAGTTCCTTTAGCGGCCCAGTCGCGCGATGATCCCGACCCGTACTCCTTTCCGGCAATGACCAATAACCCGACGCCCTCATCTTTGTACTTCACTGCGGCGTCATAGATAAACATCTTCTCGCCGTCAGGCATGTGGCGGGTCCAGCTGCCCTCCACGCCCGGAACAATCTGGTTCTTTAGGCGGATGTTGCCGAAGGTGCCGCGAACCATGACCTCATGGTTGCCGCGCCTCGCTCCGTAGCTGTTAAAATCGCCCGGCGTGACGCCCAGGGTCATGAGATAGTGCCCGGCTGGACTATCGACAGCAATCGACCCCGCAGGCGAAATGTGATCTGTTGTGACCGAATCGCCCAACAGCGCCAGCGCACGCAGGCCGGTAAAGTCCCCGACGGAAGTAACCGGGTCCACGAGGTGCTCAAAATAGGGTGGCTGCTTGATGTACGTCGAATCCTGACTCCATTCGTAGATGCTGCCGGTCGGAACCTTCATGGAGTTCCAGCTCAGATCGCCCGCAAACACCTCCGAGTACTCTTTGGCAAAGAACTCCGTCCTGGCTGACTGCTGCACCACCGCTTCCACTTCTTCAGAAGAGGGCCAAATGTCTTTCAAGTAGACCTTTTTTCCCTTCCGGTCTTTCCCCAGTACTTCTTTGGTGATGTCGATATCGACGCGCCCCGCGATCGCATAGGCAACTACCAAGGGCGGAGAGGCAAGATAGTTGGACCGAACCAGCGAGTTCACGCGCCCTTCGAAGTTTCGGTTGCCGCTCAGCACCGCCGCGACGTTCAGCTTTCCTTCCGTCACTGCTGCAGCGACGTGCTCGGGTAAGGGGCCGCTGTTCCCGATGCAAGTAGTACAGCCGTACCCAACCAAATAAAAATTTAACTGTTCCAGATAGGGCATCAATCCGGCGTCGCTCAGGTAGTCGAAGACCACTTTGGAACCAGGCGCGAGAGAGGTCTTTACCCACGGTTTCGCGGCCAAGCCTTTCTCTACCGCCTTCTTGGCGAGCAGGCCGGCAGCCACCATAACTGAAGGATTCGATGTATTGGTGCAGCTTGTAATAGCAGCGATCACCACCGCTCCGTCGTGAATCTTTTCCTTATGACTGTTTACCTGTAATTCCGCAGTCTTGGGCGAGCCTGTGAGTCCCGCCAGAAAGTTCGCTTTTACCTCATGCAAATCAATCCGGTCTTGCGGCCTGCGCGGCCCAGCTAAGGACGGCGTTACCTTTGACAAATCGAGCGAAAGAGTATCCGAATAAACCGGGTCTGCCGAGTCCTTGGTCAAGAACAAACACTGCTCTTTGGCGTAAGCCTCTACTAAGTTGACTAACTCAGGCGTCCGGTTCGTCAAGCGAAGATAATTAAGTGTTACCTCGTCAATGGGGAAAAAGCCAATGGTCGCGCCGTACTCAGGCGCCATGTTGCTGATAGTGGCCCGATCAGCAAGGGACAGCGCACTTACTCCGGCGCCATAAAACTCAACAAAGCTGCCTACCACGCCTCTCTTTCTAAGCATCTGAGTCACGGTAAGAACTAAGTCAGTGGCAGTCGCGCCTTCCGGCAACTTGCCCGTAAGCTTAAACCCAACGACGTGCGGCAACAGCATCGAAATTGGCTGACCCAGCATGCAGGCTTCAGCCTCAATCCCGCCCACGCCCCAGCCCACCACGCCCAGGCCGTTGACCATCGTGGTGTGGGAATCGGTTCCCATCAGCGTATCGGGATAAGCCTGCAATACACCTTTCGATGAATCGCTGAACACAACGCTCGCCAGGTATTCGAGATTCACCTGGTGCACGATTCCGGTGTCGGGAGGCACCACGCGAAAGTTTCCGAATGCCGTTTGGCCCCAGCGCAGGAAGGCGTACCGCTCCTGGTTGCGCGAAAATTCGAGAATAGCGTTCTCCCCAAAGGCCGCATGCGATCCGAATGCGTCCACTTGTACAGAGTGATCGATCACGAGATCGGCCGGGATCAGCGGATTGGCCAACTCCGGGTTCGCACCCAAACTCCTCAACGCGTCGCGCATGGCGGCTAGATCCACTACGCAAGGGACGCCCGTGAAGTCCTGCAGCAAAATCCGCGCCGGCCGGAATTGAATTTCCTGCGGATCAGCTTTAGCGTCCCACTTGGCGACGTACTCGACGTCGGCAGCCTTAACGGACCGGTCGTCTTCGAAACGCAGCAAGTTCTCGAGCAGTATTCTGATGGAGTACGGGATGCGCGAAATCTTAACGCCGCTGATGGCCTTTTCTAGCGCATCGAGTCGGAAGATCTGGTAGTCGCTGCCGTTGACGTGAAGCGTAGCCTCAGCGCCGAACGAGTTTTTACTGGCCATGGCACTTACAGTTTAGTCCAGCGCCGCGCCCCTGAACGCCTGCAACTTGTTGACCTACATGTACTCTGGTTGCTCAATGCCTAGCACCTGCAAGGTAGCCAGCAATTGCTCGCGAACGTACTCGGTTAGCCAAAGTAAAACCGTGCGGCGCTCCCTGTTTTCCTCCGCAATCACCGGCTGCTCATGGTAGAAGTTGTTGAACGATTGGGCCAGTTGAAAGGCGTATTTTGCCACATGCGCGGGCTCTCCTGAGCTGATGGCGCGCTCAACGGTGGCATCCGCCTTGGATGCCAACAGCAGCAGTTGCCAAAGGCCTTCCGATTCAAAGGACCGCTTCAACGCATCCGGATTCAGCACTTCCGCGAACTGAGGAAT
>CAXUCT010000258.1:3895-6550 GCA_964249415.1 uncultured Bryobacteraceae bacterium
GTCGACGAACTTTCGCAGGATATTAGCCGCCCGCACGGCTGCGTATTGCACGTACGGCCCGGTCTCGCCTTCAAAGCTGAGTGCCTCCTGAAAATCGAAAGCAATCACCGAATTGCGCGTGAACTTCAGCATGAAGTAGCGCAATGCACCCACCGCGATTTGCTCCGCTACCTTCTGCCTCTGCAGCTCTGACGCGTCCGGATGCCGGTCTTCCACCTCCTTGAGCGCGGTCTTAATCAGCTTGTCGATGAGATCGTCTGCTTTGACCCCCAACCCCTTCCGCCCTGAAACCTCGACATAGGGCCGACGCTTATCTTCTTCCGGCAGCTCGATACCCAATTCCATGCACGTCCGCGGCGTCAGCGCCACCATCTCGTAAGAGAAATGGGTAGATGCATCCGCCTGTTCGTTGTAGTTCAGCGCTCGTAGCCCCGCAACCACTACATCCTGCAAATAGGACTGCCGGGAGTCGATCACGTTGAACACCTGCGTGCCATGCCCGAACCGGGGAGCGTTATCGCTGTTCGGCTGGTCCGTCGTAACCCAAACCTGATGTCCATCCCCATACGACGACCACGGCCGGTAGTAGAAGTCTTTGCCTAGGAGACCGAACTTCCAAAGCTGGTAGGCGATGTCTTTGCCCACGTAGGTGACGGTGCCGTTTGACCGGACGATGACTTTGTTGTCGTCCCCCCGTTCGTCGTCTGGCTCACTCTCGGTTTGCTCCCGGAACGCTGCCGATGGCATGACCCAGCAACCACTATTCTTTCCTTCATTTTCCAAGTAAATAGCTCTACGTTGCTTTAACAGCTCAAAGGCGGTAGCCCAAAACTTCAAGTGAAGGATCTCGCTTTCACGTGGAAGTAGGTCATACTGAAATGACAGCCGATACATCGTTTTCAGATGCGCTTGTACGAGGTCTTCAGCCACGATATGGCCCAGGTCGGCTATTTCACTCTGCCCTTCTTCGATCGCCTGGAGAGTATCCGCTCGCCACTGCAGGGCCGCCGGGGTCTGTTTGTAGCAATTAGAGATGCGCGCGTAAAGGTCCCAGCAAAGGTAATCAAACCTGACCGTCCCGTTGCGAATCAGCGCCTCCACGTCTGCGAGTGTTTTCTTTTCAAGGTAATGGAAACCGACCACTACATCGGCTACTTGCACGCCTGTGTTGTCGATATAGTTTTGGACTTCTACGAAGCGTCCGCGCTTGCGCAGCATGCGAACAAAAGTGTCGCCCAACACTGCGTTGCGCAAGTGACCAATATGGGCCGCCTTATTGGGGTTAATGTTGGTGTGCTCTACAATCACCTTTCCGCTCGCGCCCGTTTCCCCTTCCACCGCGTCTGCGCGCTGCAGTACCGACCAGGCGTATGCGCCGCGGTCAAGGCGTACATTCAGGTATCCGTTGCCAGCTATTTCGACGGATGCGACCCCCGGGACATCGGTGAGGCCGCCGGCGATCTGCTGTGCAATTTGCCTTGGCGGCTGTTTCAGCTGACGCGCCAGCTGGAAAGCGATTGGAATCGCCAGTTCGCCGAACGAACTCTGTTTAGGCTGTTCAACAATTACTTTAAGGTTGAGGTTGAACTTTGCGGCTAGTTGCTGCTCTACCGCCTCCGCTAACGCGGCCTCTATTTTCTGGAACACTGTTTCTCCGTATGGCAACTACGCCATCGCTTACGACAAATCTTAATCGCCCATCCGGTAGTTACAATGGGACGTGCTGAAACTGACATTTTTGCCGGAGAATAAGACCGTCGAGTTTGAAGACGGCAGAATTCCTTATGGAGATCACGGCAAACCCCAATCCATTCTAGATATTGCCATGCACTTCAATGTTCATCTTGAGCATGCCTGCGGGGGGAGCTGCGCCTGCACAACATGCCATGTCATTGTCGTTGAAGGAGAAAAAAACCTCTCCGAGGCAGAAGATGACGAACTGGATCGCCTGGATATGGCTGCTGGATTGACGCTGCGTTCGCGCCTTGGATGTCAGGCGGTGGTGCACGGTGACGTCTCAGTCGAGATCCCTTCCTGGAATCGCAATTACATCAGCGAAGGCGGCGTTTCTACGCTAGGGCCCAGGCCGCCGCTAGTGCCCGATTCCTCTCAGTTGCCGTAATTCGGACAGCAGTTTGTCGGTTAGTTCGCCAGAATAATCCGCTCGCACGCGAACTACATTTTGGTGTTTATCCACGTTAACAGCGTCGTAGAGTTGAAGTAGCTGAAGCTCATTGTCCTTCGTGGTGAGCCGAGCAATCCCGAGCCCGCCGCGAACGGCATCCTGAACCCGCTGAGCACCCTCAGGGGAGATGCATCGGATGTCAAGCTGAAGATGCGTACCAGTATCAACTGCGACGCCCAGAGCGGCGCCCGAAATGAAGTTCACAATATTGGAAAGCGCCGACTCCAGGTCCGAGCGCATGGGCATGTCGGCGAACGCCAGTCCTCCTCGACTGACAACCCAGACCTGGTCACCTTTGGTTACCTCGCGTAGCCGGTTCTGCAATTCTTCGGGAACGCCTTCTACCCCGCTGCCCTGTAAATCAACGGCTCTATGCACGCCCGGCATCGATCCCATGGCAGCGACTCCTTCCTTCATGAACACGAGCGAGTTATTCGCGTCACCAAACACCTGATGATTCTTGTAAGTGG
>CAXUCT010000258.1:6560-6795 GCA_964249415.1 uncultured Bryobacteraceae bacterium
TGGTTCGCGGGATACCCTGTGAAATCAGCTTTCGCTCGACTTGGGCCGAATCGAAATTTCCGCGTGCCAGGAACAGGGATCGCTTGCCATCCCAGGCAATCAGAACGGCTGAAAGATCGCGTCTGGGATCGAGGCCGAACCGGTCTGAGGCACCTTCGAGCAGCGGAAAACTTAGTTCCTTTTCATGCCGTTTATACAGAGGTGTGCGTTTCAGCGCATCGAGATCTATATTCAC
>CAXUCT010000259.1:0-6284 GCA_964249415.1 uncultured Bryobacteraceae bacterium
TTGAAGAAGAGATCTCGTACGTTGATCGTGGTTCCGGGCGGACGCGCGATCTCATCACAGCGAAGCAGCTTACCGCCTGCGATCTCGACAGCTGCGCCGCTCTGCTCGTCTTCTGAGCGCGTCTCAAGCAGCAGCCGGCTCACGGACGCAATGGAAGGAAGCGCTTCTCCGCGGAAACCAAGCGTCGCGATCGAGAGCAGATCCTTCACGTCGCTGAGCTTGCTGGTGGCGTGACGCTCGAAGGCGAGCATGGCGTCGTCTCGAAGCATGCCAGAGCCATTGTCCTGAATGCGAAGAAGGCGCCGCCCGGCGTTTTCCGCATCGATGCGGATCTCCATGGCGCCGGCATCCAGCGAGTTTTCGAGAAGTTCTTTTACGACGGAAGCGGGCCGCTCAACCACCTCTCCTGCCGCGATTTTATTCGCAACGTTATCGGAAAGGATTCGTATGCGGCCCATTTGCCTGGTCGGGGATTTGAGAGCTGGCTAGCCGCTCATGGCAGCAAGAAACTCAGCGTTGCTGCGAGTCTTGCCGAGCTTGTCGAGCAGAAGTTCCATTGACTCAACAGGCGAAAGCGGATTCAGCACCTTACGCAATACCCAAACACGATTGAGCTCTTCGCGCGGCATCAGCAACTCTTCTTTGCGCGTACCGCTGCGATTGATGTCGATGCCGGGGAATACACGCTTGTCGACCAACTTGCGGTCGAGATGAATTTCTGAGTTACCCGTGCCCTTGAACTCTTCAAAGATCACGTCGTCCATGCGGCTTCCGGTATCAATCAGCGCGGTGGCAATGATGGTAAGGGATCCGCCTTCTTCGATATTTCGCGCCGCGCCAAAAAAGCGCTTGGGGCGTTGCAGCGCGTTTGAATCCACGCCGCCCGAGAGCACTTTGCCGGAGGGGGGAACGACTGTGTTGTAGGCCCGCGCCAAACGCGTGATGGAATCGAGCAGAATTACAACGTCGCGCTTGTGTTCAATCAAGCGCTTGGCCTTTTCGATCACCATCTCAGCAACTTGCACGTGACGCTGAGCCGGCTCGTCGAACGTAGAGCTGATCACTTCGCCACGTACCGAGCGCTGCATGTCAGTAACTTCTTCCGGGCGCTCATCGATCAGCAGAACAATGAGGTTGATTTCCGGATGATTGGTTGTGATGGAGTTCGCAATGCTCTGCAGAAGCATCGTTTTACCGGTGCGCGGAGGAGCAACAATCAAGCCGCGCTGGCCCTTACCGAGCGGTGTTAATAGGTCCATCACGCGGCCCGAAAAGTTATCTTTGGCCGTCTCCAGCTTCAACCGCTCATCAGGGTAGAGTGGCGTCAGGTTGTCAAAGAAGATCTTATTGCGTGATTCCTCTGGCGGCTCAAAATTGATCGCGTCGACCTTGATTAGAGCAAAGTAGCGCTCACCTTCTTTCGGCGGCCGGATCTGGCCGGAAACAGTATCACCGGTTCTGAGGTCGAAGCGGCGAATCTGCGATGGCGAGACATAGACATCATCTGGACCTGGCAGATAGTTGTACTCGGGCGCGCGTAAGAAGCCGAAGCCATCCGGCAAGCACTCGAGCACGCCTTCAGAAAAAATAAGACCGCTCTTTTCAGCCTGCGTCTGAAGAATTTTGAAGATGAGTTCCTGCTTGCGCAGACCAGCGGCGCCGGCTACTCCCAGATCTTTTGCGATCTGATTGAGCGCTTGAATGCTCATGTCCTTCAGTTCCACCAAGTCGAGCGTGGTGGTGCCGTTCTTTTGTCCCTGAGCACCTGTATTGCCGATGGAATGGCGTCCGCGGCGCTGGAAGCCCTGCGGACCTTGCTGCCCCTGTTGCAGATTTTGTGGAGGAGCTTGTTGCGGGGCCGGTGGCTGCTGGCCGCCTTGCGTGGCAGCAGAAGACTGCACGGCATTGGGCGGCGCGGCGCCGGAAACAACATGCGAGCTGTTTTCAGGTGAACTTTTGATATCGCCGTTCGCGGGCCGGGTTTCGACCGATCGTGTTTCTGCGGGACGAGCTTCGGCAGCGCGCGCCTGCTCAGCAGCGGGACGCGCTTCCGTTGAAGCTGCTTTCCGCTGGCCTTCAGCTACGGGACGGCCATTCGCTCGCGGCTCGCCACCCTGCCGGTTGTCGACAGTTGCCTTGGGCCGCGGCATTGCAGCTCGTTCGGGCTTACCTTCAGCGGGCCGGGGCTCGGCCGCCTTCGCTTCCGCTCCATTTGCGCTAGGATTTTCCGGCGCCTTTGCTTCCTCTGTTCCCGCAGGTTTGCCGTCGCCGTTTGATGCTTGTGGCTTCTCGGTGGGCGTACCTTCGGTGGTTGCCGCGGGAGTTACTGCTTGTTCTTGATCTTCGAGATTGTTTGCCAAATTTCCCTCACTCCCCGGCCGTCAATGGCCGAGAATGCGATTGACTCCTGGTCCTTCAATTCCTTTTGGACCGCAGCCAATCCCACTTTTCGATGGTTACCGCTTTTTAGCTTGTCGACCTTGGTGGCAATCACCTGATATCGACGGTTGTGGAACTCCAGCCAGGCCTTTAGTTCCAGGTCCATGTCCATCCATCCACGCCTGGCATCAACGAGGAGGAGCGATAGGGCGAGATTCTTTCGTCCCATCAGATAACTCTCAATCAGCTTCTTCCAACTGGCGCGTTCTTCAAGCGAAACCCGCGCATACCCATAACCGGGTAAATCGACAAACCGGACTTGTTCGTCAATATGAAAGAAGTTGATGAGCTGCGTACATCCAGGACGAGCGCTTGTATACGCTAATCGAGTCTGTCCGACAAGCTTGTTCAATAAGCTTGATTTCCCGACGTTACTCCGCCCCAAGAAGGCGATTTCCGCGGGGCCGTCCGGCTGCTCGGCCGGGAACTGCTGAGGCTGGGCTGCGCTGATAATCAGCGATCGCGCCGGCGCTAGTGCTTCAGTTCCCACCACAGCTGTCTTCTGGCTACGCGGATCAGTTGAAGAAAGCCTGACCTTAGTGCGTCAGGTTATCTTCAACGCGCTCTACCAAGTCGGCTGCTGTTACGGCTGGCGCCAGCGGTAGAGCTACGAGTTCCCGCTCCAATGCAATCTTAAGCACTTCATCCATCGAGTTGATGAAGTGAAGCTTCATTTCTTTGCGAATGTTCTCCGGAATATCCGCTAAATCCTTCTCATTGTCCTGCGGAAGAACAATTTCGAAGATACCCTGACGATGAGCTGCCAGGAGTTTTTCTTTCAATCCTCCAATCGGCAGCACTCGGCCACGTACTGTGATTTCACCCGTCATCGCGAGATCGCCACGAACTGGAATCCCGGTGAGTGAGCTACAGATGCTGGTCGCGATAGTAATGCCGGCCGAAGGTCCGTCTTTGGGAATGGCTCCTTCGGGCACATGAACGTGAATATCCAGGTGCCGGTAGAAGTCTTTCGGAAGCCCCAGGAACTGCGCGCGTGACCGGACGTAGCTCATCGCGGCCTGGGCAGACTCCTGCATTACATCACCAAGCTTCCCGGTCGTCATCATCTTGCCGCGACCTTCCATCGCAGTGGCTTCGGTTGTGAGGATGGAACCACCCACTTCCGTCCAAGCCAAGCCCGTGGTAACGCCTACTTCGCTCTTCTTCTCGAGATCGAGCTCGCGGAACTTGGGGGGCCCAAGCATCTCGATAACTTTTTCGGGGGCAATCACGACCTTCTCGATTGCTACCAGAGGAGCCTCTTCTTTCTTTGCCTTCTTCTTGCTCTTTTTCACTGGCTCTGCACTCTCCTCCG
This sequence comes from uncultured Bryobacteraceae bacterium, assembly GCA_964249415.1. Lineage (GTDB taxonomy): Bacteria > Acidobacteriota > Terriglobia > Bryobacterales > Bryobacteraceae > Bog-105. The sequence continues at coordinate 3,755 of CAXUCT010000259.1, forward strand.
GGGCTGCCTGCACTTCTTCTTCGATCACTTCCACCCCTTCGGCGGCCGCCTCTGCTGCCGGCTGTTCATCGCCGGTCGCTTGCGCATCCACAATCTTGCGAGCGATCTTCCGGCACAAATTCCCGACTTCCCGCTCTAAATTTCTTACGCCCGCTTCACGCGTATACGATTGGATCAGCGTCTGCAACCCGGAGTCGGTAAACTGCACCTGGTCCTCGCCGACGCCGGTGTCTTTCATCTGCTTTCCCACCAGGAACCGCTTGGCGATTTCGAGCTTCTCGAGTTCCGTATAACCGGATAAACGGATCACTTCCATGCGATCCTGCAAGGCCGCCGGAATGGTGTGGAGCACGTTGGCCGTGGCAATGAAGAAGACCTGACTCAAGTCGTATTCAACATCAAGATAGTGGTCCATGAACATATAGTTCTGCTCAGGATCCAGGACTTCGAGCAAGGCCGCCGATGGGTCGCCGCGGAAATCCATCGACATCTTGTCGATCTCATCCAGCATGATGACGGGATTTTTGGTGCCTGCCTTTTTCATCATCTGAATGAGCTGGCCAGGCAAGGCGCCGATGTAAGTGCGCCGATGGCCGCGAATCTCGGCCTCATCACGCACTCCGCCTAACGAGAGGCGCACGAACTTGCGCCCGGTCGCTTTGGCGATTGACATGCCGAGCGAAGTTTTCCCTACGCCAGGAGGTCCGACAAAGCAAAGAATGGAACCTTTTGGATTTGCTACAAGCCGTCGAACCGATAGAAATTCGAGGATGCGCTCCTTAATTTTCTCCAGTCCGTAGTGATCGCCTTCTAAAACCTGACGTGCGTAGCGAAGCTCACGAATTTCCTTAGTGCGCTTCTTCCAAGGCACCGCGAGCAGCCAATCAAGGTAATTGCGCGACACCGTCGATTCAGCCGACATCGGCGGCATGGACTCCAGACGCTTCAACTCGGCAACGGCCTTTTCATTAGCGTCCTTCGTCATGCCGGCGGCATCAATCTTCTTCTTCAGCTCGTCGTACTCGCTCTTCTCGCCGCGGCCAAGCTCTTTTTGGATAGCTTTGATCTTTTCGTTGAGGTAATACTCTTTTTGGGCGCGCTCCATCTGCCGCTTCACCCGGCCTTGAATGGTGCGGTCCACGTTCAGCTTTTCAATCTCAATGTCCAGCAGATCGGCCACCCGTGTCAGGCGATCGACAGGGTCGAAAATTTACAGCAGTTCTTGCCGCTCTTCGATCGTGAGCTGCAGGTTGGCTCCGACCGTGTCTGCCAGCTTGCCGGGCTCGTCCACCCGAATGGCGGCAATCATGGTCTCGTAATTCAAATTCTGGCTGAGCTTCACGTACTGCTCAAACAGCGTCGTCACGCGGCCGGTAAGCGCGTCCAGCTGCGACCCCTGCTCTACTTTATAGGTTGTCGTCTTAACTACGGCGCGAAAGTAACCTTCTTCCTCGCTGACAGAAATAATTTTGCCGCGCTCTACGCCTTCAACCAAAACCTTAATATTGCCGTCCGGCTGTTTGAGACTTTGAACAATGTTTGCCACTGTGCCGACGGAATAGATTTCGTCCGGACGGGGTTCATCTACCGATGCGTCATGCTGAGTAGCCAAAAAGATCTTCTTATCGCCGAGCAGTGCTTCTTCCAACGCACGGACACTCGACTCACGACCCACAACAAACGGGGTCATCATGTACGGGAAGATGACCACGTCCCGAATGGGCATCATGGGCAATCGTTTTGTATCCGTTTTATCTTTCGTAGTGACCATTTTGTCTTTCTAAGCGGATTGTTCCCGGAACTCGGGGGAGAGCAGAACGGAGGGACTACATCATTACAGATGCAACCCGAACAGAGGAATCTCCAGATCTCGTGAAGTTGACCCTAGCCCGCTTTTTCAAGCACGGCCATATTGATCTTTTGCGAGAGCACCATTTCCTTAGTGACTACAAACTCGCGAACCTTCTTGAATGTCGGGAGGTAATACATCAGGTCTAGCATGAGATCTTCCAGGATCATGCGTAGACCACGAGCCCCCACTTTGCGTTCCATCGCAAGCTGTGCCACTGCTTCCAGGGCGTCGTCGCTAAACTTCAGCTTAACATTCTCAAACTCGAACAGCTTTTGATACTGACGTATGATGGCATTTTTGGGCTTCGTCAGAATCTGGACCAGCGCATCTTTTGAGAGATCTTCTAAAACAGCAGTGACGGGCATGCGACCAATAAACTCAGGAATAAATCCGTATTTGATAAGGTCGAGTGGCTGACATTGCGTCAGCATGTCGACATCCCGGCGTACAGAGTTTCCGCCGCGACGGATGATCTCCTTATCGTCCGGCTGAACAAAGCCGATAGACTTCGTCCCAGCCCGGCGAGCGATCACCTTCTCCAGGCCGACAAACGCCCCGCCACAGATAAACAAGATATTAGTCGTATCGACAGGCGTGAATTCCTGGTGAGGATGCTTACGGCCGCCTTGTGGTGGAACGTTGGCGACCGTTCCCTCCAGAATCTTCAGCAGTGCCTGC
>CAXUCT010000259.1:6294-6793 GCA_964249415.1 uncultured Bryobacteraceae bacterium
CTGCTGCACGCCTTCGCCAGAGACATCACGAGTAATAGACGGATTTTCGTCTTTGCGCCCGATTTTGTCGATCTCGTCGATGTAGATGATGCCGGTTTGAGCCCGTTGCACATCCCAGTCGGCATTTTGCAGCAGCCGGAGAATGATATTCTCAACATCTTCACCCACGTACCCCGCTTCGGTCAGCGTGGTGGCATCGACTATGGCGAAAGGCACGTCCAGAATGCGCGCGAGTGTCTGCGCCAGGAGCGTCTTGCCCGTGCCGGTAGGACCAATAAGCAAAATGTTCGATTTGGACAGCTCGACTTCTCCGCCGCGCTGCTTATTCATCTGGATGCGCTTGTAATGGTTGTAGACAGCGACAGCAAGCTTCTTCTTGGTCGCTTCCTGTCCGATCACGTACTGATCCAGATATTCCTTGAGCTCCAATGGACGCGGCAGTTTACCGGGCGTGCCGTAGCTCTGCTCGTGACGGTCATCCTCAATAATTGAATTGCAG
>CAXUCT010000260.1:0-1747 GCA_964249415.1 uncultured Bryobacteraceae bacterium
CCACGGGAGTGTCCCCGAACCGCAGGGCCGCTTCTCGAACCAGAATGCCCATCTTAGGATGCGACGGCTCAAGCGATGGCGTGATTCCACACTCCCGCAGTGCCTCGCTGCACGTCGGCCCCATCGATCCAATCAGCAGCTTTCCCAAAGCATCTCTCGCCGCCTCGCGTTTCCCTTGTTGATCCGCGAATTGGAGAAAGTGCTCCACCTGCACACCGGTCGTGAACAGAGCCACGGCAAATCTCCCTTCCAATAGGTCCCGCAGCGCTTCCGCCAACGGCGCAGTATTGGCGGGTAGTCTGTATTGGTAGACCGGCACTGTCGTCACGGTGCGACCTTGCGCTTCCAGTCCCTCCACCAGCTCGCGATTTCTGCGTCCGTATTCCTGCACTGCAACCGCTTTCCCCGGCTTGCCTTCCACAGCTTGCAGCAATTCGCGCCAAGTGTTTGGCTCCGGCACCGCCACCGCTACCGGCACGTTCCATTCGCGCAAAACCGCCATCGGCTTCGGCCCTCTCGCCACAATCGTCAGCCCTCGCAGCGCTTGGGGGAAACGCTCCTCTCCATCGCGCGACCCGAGCACCCGCCCCAGTTGTCGCGCGCCAACTCCTGTCAGAAAGATCATTACTTCGAACTCGCCCGCGTAGAGCCTGTCCGCAAACGCAAACGCTTCCCCATTCGCTTCGCTAGGAACCTCAATTAAAGCCGGCGCGATAAACGGCTCTCCTCCATTGATGTGAATCAATTCCGCCATCTCCTTCTCTCGCCTGCTCTCGAACGACAACACCCGGACGCCATCAAAGGCCATAATCGTAGCCTATCCAAACGCTGCTAACATACAAGCAGCTTCCACGCGTTCCCGTATGGGCAAAGTTTCCCTTTCAGCGTTACTTTTGAGCTGTATTTCCTTTGGCTCGGCGCAGCAGACCACAGATCCGAACCCCGGTCACTCCCCCGACGTCTTCCTGGATAATCACCGTCCCATCAAACCCCAAAAGAACAAAGCGCCTACCTCGCGCACCGTCACTGGAAAAGTGGTAGATGACACCGGCCAGCCTCTCGCGGGCGCTCTCGTCACCCTCACCGATTCCAAAACCAATGAGAAAAATACCGTCTTCACCAAGAAAGACGGCCGATACAACTTTGAGGACGTAAGCTTCACGGCAGATTACCAGTTGCAAGCGCGCTACAAAGATCTCACCAGCGAACCCCGCAACCTCAGCCAATATGACCACACGGCCAACGTCGTCCGCATCCTCGAAATCGAACCCAGCGACACGGCAACTTCGCCGCAACCCGGCAAGAGATAGATGCACGTCCGAACCGCGGGGCCAGCTATGTTGTCAGGCTTAACGCCACGGAACTGCTACAAAAGTGGCCGGCGAGCGATACCCAACCATGACCTTGAGGTCGCCTTACGGCGTAGCCCCGGAAGCTCCAGCCCTCCAGTCCGGACGTAGCTCCTGACAGCAAACAACTGGCGATGACGATTTAACTGGCCAAAAGCGTGGCCGAACAGACAAGATGCACGCGGAACCGAACTCTGCTTCGCTGCATCGAAGTTGCCCAAGGATATCCATTTGGGAACTTCAACATCACCCCGAACAATCATCCATGCTCTGGCACTTTGGGGCTGCTTCACGCTTTCCGCTATGGCAGCCGATCCGGCGCTCACCATTTACAATCAGGACTTCGCAGTTGTCCGGGAAACCGTGCCTCTGGACTTACAAGCCGGCTCCAACACGGT
>CAXUCT010000260.1:1757-3922 GCA_964249415.1 uncultured Bryobacteraceae bacterium
CCCGTGCAACTGCCCCCCTCGAGCCCGATTCGGTAATTCTGCGAGATCCCGCAGGCAGGCGCGCTCTGGTGATGCTCGAGCAGAACTATCGCGCAGAACCCATTTCGCAGGAGCTACTGCTGAATCTCTACGAAGGCAAGACGATTGACTTCGTGATTGGTCCTCAGGATAGCTCCCCGCGCGTCATCTCCGGAAAAATCGTCCGCAGCGGCTACATGCCGCAAGACGAAGCGGTGCAGCGCTATAGGTCGCAGTACGGGTTCAACCAAATGGCTACCGTGCCCGGAGGCAATAGCCAGCCCATCATCGAGGTCAATGGCAAACTGCAATTCTCGCTGCCCGGTCAGCCTATCCTTCCAGCATTAGGTGATGACACAATTCTGAAGCCGATGCTCGACTGGACCATTCACTCCAGCGAAGCAGCTAAGTTCGATGCAGAGTTGAGCTACGTCACTGGGGGCATGACCTGGAAAGCGGATTACAACTTAGTCGCGCCTGAAGCAGGCAACCGCCTTGACCTGGTCGGCGGGTAACTCTGGCCAACCGCAGCGGCAAGCAGTTTGACCACGCTCGCATTGAACTCATGGCCGGTGATGTAAATAAGCTTGTTGGAGCAAGTGTCACGAGAAATGAGGGTACAATCTTTGCAGCTACGGCCGGGCTCGTCCCACCTCCCGTGACCGAGCGGTCTTTCGAAGACTACCATCTGTACAGCCTGCCGCTCACCACCACGCTTCACGACCGTGAAACCAAGCAGGTAGAGTTCATGCGCGCATCAGGGATTTTGTCCCGGCGCCTTTATGTCTACGATGGCTCGTTGGTTGACCGGAATCAGTTTAGCAACGGCGACCTGCGCCAGATGCCGCAATACGGCACCGACTCCAATCCGCATGTTTGGGTAATGCGCGAGTTTGTTAATTCGGAAGCTAATCAGCTGGGAATGGCGCTGCCCAAGAGTCGCCTGCGTTTCTACCGGCGCGACGCGGATCGCCAAATGGAATTCACCGGCGAGAACGAAATCAGCCACACGGCCAAAGACGAGACAATCCGGGTGTACACCGGCAATGCTTTCGACATTACAGGTGAACGCAAGCAGACCCGCTACCAAGACACAGCAGACATTTCCGAACGGCTCGCTTGACGAGAGCTTTGAAATCAAGCTCCGCAATCACACGAGCAAGACCGCCACGGTGCGTGTAGTTGAACATCTGTATCGCTGGCACAACTGGACGATCACGCACAATCAGATTCTCACCAGCAAACCGACAGCCGAACGATTGAGTATGAAGTAAACCTGCAACCGGACGGGGAAAAGGTCATCACCTACACGGCGCACTATACATGGTAAAAGCCGGTTCGGCCCCTACGGACCAAAGAGTTCCTGAGATCTCTCATGTCGTACAGCCTCCGTTCGCCTGATAGGATCAAGTTCGCAGCGGCCGCCGCAGTTGCCTGGTGCGCTTTTGTTGTTGCCGATATCTAGGTGAGAGCCGAGTCACGGCGAGCTTATGTGGTCTTGGGCGGGCGCTCGATGATTTGGACGCCAACGACGTTGATTCCGAATGGACCGCCTACAGCATGACAATGCGCCTCTTAGCAAGCAATCGCTTGTTTATAGAGTTCAGGAGGACATCGTCCAATGATCACCGCTGCGGCGATCTTCGCAGGTTTTGCGATCGCTGCCCTTTATGCCTTAGTTCTTGGGCCGGCGCGCGGCGTTTGATCGTAGAGAGCCGTTAGCCCATCCACTGCGGGTTCTTTATGGTGCCGTCGTACTGTGTGCTGGTCTTAAAGCGCTCGAATTTACCCGCTATTGCCGCCTCACGCGTTTTATCGAGTATCGCGATCACGTCTGCTTCGGTCAGCGGCCGGAACGTGCGCGCCACCTCAAACGCCTGATCGAGAATTTGCATGCTGTCGCAACCCGTGATGACCACCGACGTCGGCAGACTCAGCGCATAGTGCAGACATTCAACAGGTGTCACTGTGTTGCTCTTCAAAAGATCGCCGCTGCCCATCGGCTTCATCCCCAGCACGGCAATGCCTTGCTCCACCAGCTTCGGGAGCACGTTGTTTCCAAAGCTGCGAAAGTGCGCGTCCATGGGATTCAAAGGCATCTGGCAGGAATCGAAATGGAAATTATGAAGTTTGGCCACCTCCAGCAT
>CAXUCT010000260.1:3932-6792 GCA_964249415.1 uncultured Bryobacteraceae bacterium
CACGGAGGGATCTTTATGCCCTGTGAAGCCGACGTAACGCACTTTGCCCGCCTGTTTAGCGGCCATGACGGCCTCGAGCGCGCCGCCCTCCGCGAAAAAGCGGTCGGGATCGTCCAGGCGAATGTTCTCGTGGTACTGGATGAGATTAACGTGATCGGTCTGCAGCCGCCGCAGCGATTCGTCAATCTGCTGTGCGGCGGCCTGCCGCGTGCGACCGTCGAATTTGGTCATCAGGAAAGCCTTTTGCCGATAGCCGTCGCGCAGTGCCTTGCCCATGCGTACTTCGCAGTCTCCGTTCGAGTAGTCCCAGCAGTTGTCGAGGAACGTAATCCCGCGATCCAGCGCCGAGCGCACGATGCGAACGGCTTCTTCTTCGCTCGGCTTCGCGAGGTGAGCACCGCCTAGACCAATGGCCGATACGCGCTCTCCCGTGCTACCCAGCTTTCGGTAGATCATCCCGTTCGACTGAGGGGTGTCGCCGCTTGATTGAGCTCGGCTCAATGCAGCAATTCCGGCTCCCGCTATCAGATTCAGAGCTTGTCGTCTGTCCATACGAATAGAGTAGTGCTTCCTGAATGACGCAACACGTAAGCTTCGTCTGACTCACGCGTTACTCTACTCCAATTCAGCTACCGTTCGCGGAGCCCGGATTGCGCACGCATACTTCACATCCATGTCCCCGTTTTTAGCAGCTTCCATGGCCTGACGCCGGTCTCAGTGTTCGCACCGCCTTCACCAACAGCCTTTCGGCGTTCCGGTGCAAATGTCCTCCCGCAGTACAGATAAATCGCCATATCTTGAGTCTCTGTCGTTTTACCGCTAGCTTCTTAGTTCGGTTGTGACAGATGAGTCGCCAGCACTTCCCGCATCGACATGGGCGGTCGGCCGAGGAGGCGCTCCAGGGTCGGATCGACAGCTGCGAACTCACGTTTGCGACTGGCTGCAAAGAGCCCCACGAACATTTCCGCCACAGGTCCGGGCAAGTGGCGAGAGATCAGGCTCTCCCGAAACTGCTCATTAGTCGCTATGACACGCGTGATCGTTCGCCCGGTAAGTTCAGACGCGATCGCGGCGATCCCCTCAAGATCAATGGCGTCGCAGGCTGTAAGGGGCGGAGTAATCCCGCTAAGACGTTTCTCGTCGGTCAGCGCAATGACCGCTGCCTTCGCCAGGTCAGAATGCGCCGTCCAGGACACCGGGCCGTCTTCCGGCGCGGAGACTTCGCCCGTCTTAAGACCTTGGCCCATGAGCATTATGCCCGACCCCGCATAAAACCCATTGCGCAATGACGTGAAAGCAACGCCTGATGCTTCCAGGATGGCTTCTGTAGCAGCATGGTCGCGCATGGGTGAGAACAGCGAGGCCGCATTGGCACCCATATGGCTCGTGTAGAGCACGCGACGAACGCCGGCGGCCTTAGCGGCCTCGATGGCATTGCGGTGATGCCTCACTACGTCTTCACCGCTGCTGTTACTGGAGATGATGAGGACCTGCGAAGCGCTTTCAAATGCATGCAGTAGGCTTGCCGGATCACTATAATCCCCCTGCCGCACGCGGATACCACGTCCCGCAAGAGCGCTCGCCTTTTCCGGCGCACGAACGCTGACGCCCACCTCAGTGACGGGCACTTTCGTGAGGAGTTGCTCAACGATGTCCCGGCCGAGCTTTCCAGTGGCTCCCGTAACAACAATCATGACGATCTCCTTGCGAGTTAATGACAGACTGCGCTGTCCGTTAGCGATGCTATGAATATAACGTTATCATAGCTAGCGAGGTCGTACTGAATCTTCGGGATTGTTTTAGCCCTGGAGTTTATTGTCGAAACGATGATCAAGTCCCATGCTGTCCTGGCCGCTGACTCAAACAGTTCCCGTGAAGCCACGCGAGCTCGCATCGTTGCAGCTGCCATCGCCCTACTCAACCGTGGAGGGCGGGACGCCGTAACAACCCGCGCGGTCGCAGATGCCGCAAGCGTTCAGGCACCGGCCATCTATCGCCTCTTCAAAGACATGAGTGGCCTCCTTGACGCGGTCGCAGATCACGGGTTCATCACCTACCTCAAGAAAAAGAAGGTTCGCAAGCTCGGGGACGACCCAGTGGAAGATCTGCGCACCGGATGGCTTTTGCATGTCAATTTTGGGCTTTCCAACCCAGCCATCTACAAGCTGATGTACTGCGATCCCCATCCGGGTGTGAAATCTCCTGCCGCCGCCAACTCCTATCGCACCCTAAGGGAGCACATCCGGCGCGTCGCCGTGGCCGGCCGCTTGCGAGTTAGTGAAGAACGGGCCGCAGACCTCGTGCATGCCTCTGGATGCGGCACCGTCCTGACTTTGCTGGCGATGCCCGAAGAGAGCCGCGACATGGGCGTGGCTGAGATCGCACGGGACGCCATCCTCGCTGCAATTACTACGGGGTCGCCAGCGCTCAAGAATCCGGGTCCGGCAGCGGCGGCCGTTGCTTTGCGCGCCGTCCTCCCTGACGCCCTCTCACTCTCTGAGGGAGAACGCACTCTGCTGGCGGAGTGGCTCGAACGCCTCGCCAAGGAGTGAGCGTGACCAAACACCAACCCATCTACTTCATCTCATTCAGCCGCTCCGGCATGTCCGCCAGCACATAGCTCAACACCGCCAACGACGCCACGTTGAGCTGAAACTCTCGGGGCACAATCTTGTCGAAGCTGTCCGCGTCCGTGTGATGCCAGTCGAAGTAATGTGCTTCTACCGTCCGCACCCCAAACCCCGGCACGCCCTCAGCAAGCAGCGGAGCGATATCTGAACCGCCCCCGCCGTGGCTGATCGCGCCGCCCTCAATACTCGTAAGCAGCTTGCCAATCTCAACCGCTCGCGCGAAAGCTGCC
>CAXUCT010000261.1:0-2999 GCA_964249415.1 uncultured Bryobacteraceae bacterium
GGATTTACGACTCCGGGGCGAGATGCGCCTGCGGACGAATAAAGCGCCGGGCACCCAGATTACCGCACGGAAGACGATCCGAACTTCCCTATCATAGCGAACCCGTTCGGATTCTCCGCAATCCACGGAAAACGAGTAAACCGCTTTTCTAGGCCTTTATGATGGAAGTTGCTGAAACGTTTTCTCTCTTGCTTCCTGCCGGTCTTCTCCACCCTCCCGTTAGCTGTCACTTCTGCGCTCGCCCAGACCGCGCCAATTCGTGTTTCGCTCGACTTGACTGACGCGCCCCGCAAGATTCTGCATGCACAGCTTTCCATCCCTGTTCAGCCCGGACCAGTCACTTTGGACTATCCGGAATGGATACCCGGCGAACACAGCCCTACTGGCCCGATTATCGACTTTGCCGGAATTGTGTTCTCTGCCAACGGGCAGACGCTCGCCTGGCAGCGTGACGATGTTCGCATGTTTACCTTCCACGTCAATGTACCGGCCGGGATCACTACGCTGGATGCCAAGGTGGACTTCCTTGCAACGGCCGCAGCTGCCGGCTTCTCTGCCGGCGCCTCGGCCAACGCTAACTTGTGCGTCGTGAGCTGGAACGAAGTCCTACTCTATCCTTCCGGCGCAGCGGCCGCCGACCTCACAGTTGAGCCATCACTGACCGTTCCAGATGGCTGGAAATATGGCACTGCGCTCCGGCCCTCTTCTGTATCCGGCAACACGACCCAATTTCAGCAGGTATCTCTCGCCATGCTGGTCGACTCACCCGTGCTCGCGGGACGTTTCTTCAAGGAAATTCCACTCGCCGAAGAGATAACACCCAAGCATTACCTCGATATGGCAGGTGACGGACCGGAAGATTTGAACCTGAGCAGCGACCAAACGAATGCCTTCAGCAATCTGGTCCGCGAGGCAGGGGCGTTGTACGCATCCCGCCACTACGACACCTATCACTTTCTTCTCACCTTAAGCGACAACGTCTCGCACTTCGGACTCGAACACCACCAATCAAGTGATGATCGGGTGGAAGCTCGAACCTTGCTCGATGAGGATCTCAGCATGCTCTCCGGTGATCTGCTTCCACATGAGTTTACGCACTCCTGGAACGGCAAGTACCGGCGACCCGCCGGCTTGGCCACAAGCAATTATGCGCAGCCTATGAAGGGCGAGATGCTATGGGTCTACGAGGGCCTCACCCAATACCTGGGAGACGTGCTGACGGCCCGCAGCGGCATATGGACAAATGAGCAATACCGTGCCTATCTTGCTGCCGCTGCTGCCGAACTCGATCATCGTCCCGGGCGTACTTGGCGTGATCTGCAGGATACTGCCACAGCCGCTCAAATCCTATACTCAACCAGTGAAGAATGGGACAACTGGCGCCGCTCGGTGGATTATTACGCCGAAGGAGAGATGGTCTGGTTGGAAGTGGATACACTCATTCGCAAAGCTTCTAATGGCAAAAAGTCCCTGAACGATTTCTGCGCGCGCTTTTTGGGGCTGAACGGCAACACCCCGCCACAAGTCTTGCCTTATACTTTTGACGATATTGTGAGTAATCTGAATGCGATCCAGCCCTATGACTGGGCCCATCTTCTCCACGAACGGCTTACATCAAAAGCCCCGCACGCGCCTTTAAATGGAATTGCCGCCGGCGGCTACCGGCTCGAATACACCAGCCAAGCCAACGACTTTATTCGCGCGCAAGAAGCGCACGACCACGGAGTCAACGCCTGGTACTCGCTGGGACTGCGAATGGGTGCCGATAACACGATTTCCGATGTGCTAATCGGCTCCATTGCCTACAACGCGGGATTTGGCCCCGCGATGAAGATCGTTGCTGTCAATGGGCGTCGCGCCACCGACGAGCTCTTGCACCACGCCATTCGCGACGCGAACAATACCACGGAACCCATCGAATTCATAGTCGAAAACACCGGCTTCTTCAAGGTCATCAAAGTGAACTATCACGATGGCGAGAAGTATCCGCATCTAGTGCGGGATGAGCACGCGCCCGCTCTCCTTGACGGAATCTTAAAGCCCATGAGCAAACACCCGTCCGCTAAGATGGCCGAGTAGCGGAACATATTCGCTCAATCCCGCCCGCAGCATAGAATCGGTCGATGTCATTCTTTCAAGTCATCATTCTTGCGGTCGTGCAAGGGCTAGCCGAACTCCTGCCGGTCTCGAGTTCTGCCCATGTGGTGGTGGCTGAGAAGCTGATGGGCCTCGACCCATCCTCGCGGCCGATGACCTTGCTTTTGGTCATGCTCCACACCGGCACGATGTTTGCTGTAATCGTCTACTTCTGGAGCCGCTGGCGTCACGCCTATTTCCAGAGCTTGGCTGCTTTCGGAAAATTTGCGGGGCTTGTAGTTGCCGCGACCGTACTCACAGGAGTCATCGGTGAATCGCTGATCAAGATCATCGAAAAGACCGCCTTCCGAGGTCTACCAAATGCCGAGATTGAAGATTTGTTCAGTCACCTGGAACTGATTGCTCCGGCCTTGGCGGCAGCGGGAATTCTGATTCTGATTGCGGGCCTACGGGAGAACCGGATCGGGAGCACCGCCGAAACAACTGACCTGGACACCACACAGGCTCTGCTCATCGGAGCTGTGCAAGGGCTTTGCCTGCCCTTCCGCGGCTTTTCACGTTCGGGCGCCACCATCTCCACTGGCATGTTGGCAGGTGCCGCAAGAGCCCGCGCCGAAAGTTTCAGCTTTGCCCTGGCTGTGGTTCTGACGCCCGCCGTTGTTGTTCGTGAAGCGATGCGCTTAATCCACGCAGAGCACCTTCACGGCGCGGCGAGCTTAGCTGGAGCCGCCTTTCCGAGCCTGCTTGGCGCCGTTCTTGCATTCTTTGCTGGCCTCCTCGCCTTGAGATGGCTCAGTCGATGGCTGGCGGCCGGCCGCTGGTATCTCTTCGGTATCTACTGTCTTCTTGCCGCCATCGCGGTGGAAGCTCTACATCGCAGTGGCTATTGATCGCGCCCGGTA
>CAXUCT010000261.1:3009-6788 GCA_964249415.1 uncultured Bryobacteraceae bacterium
GTATTGCGCCTATGCTTTTCCGGCTGCAGCCGCTTCGGTTTTCGTTCCTGGCGAAGGATTCCATACGCTTTGCTAATGGAAAATCCGCCAACATTCTGCGCGGCGCTTTTGGAACGGTCTTCCGGCGCCTCGCCTGTGTACCGCAATGCGGCGATGCAGCGATATGCGAGCGACGCGCGAGTTGCTCGTATGCGCGCATGTTCCAGCCCGCTGCAATAGCTCCCGGCCCCAGCGGGCTCGCCGATTGGCCGCGTCCCTTCGTATTCCGTGCCATGCATCTCGATGGACGCACCTTCGCACCCGGCGATACGTTTCATTTTGACGTGAACCTCTTTGATGGTCAGACTTCAGCGGTCGCGTACCTGGTCCTGACATTCGCCGAACTGGCTCACGAGGGATTGGGACCGGGCCGCCGGAGTGTCCAGCTGATCAACGTTGCGCAGCTAAATGAGAGACGAGAGCCAATCGCCACCATTTTCGAGAATGGTCGTATGCAGGGCCCGCAACACCCGGCGCCTTTGGAGTTGGGCCTGGATGCCCATGGCGGACACGTCTCTCGCCTGCGAGTCAAATTTCTTACTCCGATGGAATTAAAGAGCGGCCATCAAATCGCCACCCGCCCCGACTTCGGCATTCTGGCCGCCCGAGTCCGGGATCGCATCAGCACCCTGCGCGAACTCTATGGCGGTGGAGCCCTTACAATAGATTTCCGAGCGTTCGGTGAAAGGGCCTCCGAGGTGAAGATGTCACGCTGCGAAATCACAACAGTAGACCTTCGCCGCCGCAGCAGCCGAACCGGACAAGTACATCCAATCGGTGGATTTGTAGGCGAGGCCGAGTACGAAGGCGAACTTGACAGGTTTCTGCCGTATCTCAAAGTAGCCGAGTGGACCGGAGTTGGCAGACAGACAGTTTTTGGCAAGGGTGCGATCGAGATCGACGTTCTGGAGTGAGGAGCCGAAGAAATCACTGCCTCATCTCAGCCGCAACTTTCTCCACCTCACGCATCACCCGCAGCGTATTCCCCCCGTAAACCTTCTTGATGTCACGCGGTGAATAGCCCTTCTCTAACAGCGCGCGCGTCAGATTTGGAAACTTCGAAACATCGTCCAGCCCTTCCGGAGCGCACTCGATGCCGTCGAAATCCGTACCGATCCCCACAGCGTCTATTCCCGCGATCTGCCGCACATGATCAATGTGAGCGACCACATCGGAAAGCGTAGCGCGAACCGGCGCATCTTTCGGAGCATCGGCCGACTTCTGCGAAACGAATCGGCAATAGATGTTGATTTGAATTACGCCGCCCTTCTGCGCCAGTGCCTTGATCATGTTATCTGTCATGTTTCGAGGAACGTTCGTCACAGCGCGACAAGACGAATGCGAAGCAATGATCGGTGCGCGGCTAGTGTCGATCGCATCGTAGAACGTCTTGTCGGCCGTATGCGAAATGTCCACCATCATGCCTAACCGGTTCATCTCATGAATAATGTCCTTGCCTTGCGGCGTCAAGCCATTGTGGTGTTGAACGCCCGGTTTATCGATGTCGCCTGAAGAGTCCGCCCAGTCATTCGTATTCCAATGGGTTAGCGTCATGTAGCGCACGCCCAGGCGGTAATAATCGCGCAGCAGACGCTGGCTGTCCTCAATGGCGTGACCGCCCTCAATGCCCATAAGTGCGGCGATCTTATGTTTGCGGTGCGCCTTCTCAACGTCGTCGGCTGTAAGCGCCGGCATGAAGTCGTTCGGATAACGGTCGATAATGTCGTGCTGGACAGTGTCGATCATCTCTAGCGCGCGATTCGCCGAATGATTACCATCTACATAGGTCGCCGCGACATAGACAGAAAAGAAAACTGCTCCCACGCCGCCCTGCCGAAGCCGAGGAATATCGGTCTGGTTTTTAGGCGACTTTCCAATGTCCGCGCCCGCTACGGTGAAGCTGGGAATGTCGTTGTGAGTGTCTATCAGGAGTGCCGACCTGGTGATTTCCTTTACCTCCGATTCGATCTTCTTAGCATCAGTCGCGGCGTCCGTATGCTCCGCGATTAACATAAGTAACGGCACCACGAGTGCTGCCGTGCATCGTGGTGTCAAGGTATTTTTCGCTTGCGTAACAATTAAGAATATAATCCTTTGAAGTCATGACAGAACAGATTCTCGGGTGGAGACGAACAGTCGCTACTGTTGCGGCAATTCTCTTAGGCGTTATCTTTCTCGTTTCCGGCGGATGGAAAGTATTCGATCCGTTTCAGACGGGTGAAGTGTTGGAACAAGCGCGGGTTCCCGCCGGCTTGGGCGTGCTGGGGGCAGTTTCACTTGGCACCGTAGAGTTAATGGCAGCTTTTCTGCTGTTTACTCCTCGCTTTCGTCGCTTAGGCGGCATCCTCGGCTCCGCGCTGATCATCTTCTTCCTATGCTGGATCGGTTATTACTACCGTGTACTTGCTGGGCATGAGTGTAGTTGCTTCCCCATCATCAAGCGAACGGTCGGCCCCGGTTTCTTTGTTGGTGATGGAGTTATGTTGCTGATGGGGATTGCCGCTTACCGTTGGTCCGTGCGAGTTCCCGGGTTAAAAGTTCCGGCTGTTGCCTTCCTTTCGCTCATGGGCCTCGCTGGACTGAGTTTCGGAGTGAACGCGGCGGAGCGGCACAACGTGCAGGTGCCGAGCCCGGTGATCGTCGACGGCAAACCTCAGAACCTCACAAACGGAAAGGTGTTCCTCTACTTCTATGATCCCGAATGTTCGCACTGCATTGCCGCTGCAAGATTCATGTCTAAGTTGAATTGGGGTGACACAAGGATAGTCGGCATCCCGACACATGACCCTCAGTTCGCGCCCGACTTTTTGCAAGACACGAACCTGAAGGCCGCCACCAGCATCGAAACTGCAAAGTTGAAAAAGGCCTTTCCATTCGTGGATCCACCTTTTGGAGTTGCCCTGAGCGACGGCCAAGTCAAGAAGACATTTGCTCAGTCGGAGTTCAATGAGCCATCACCGGAAGCAAATCTCAAAAGCTTGGGTTTTGTGAAGTAGGTCGTGAAGTAAGAGTTCATGGCAGACGATAAAGATACCTCCGCCCAAAATGTAGAGCCTGGCGTCAACCCCTGGCTCATCGCACTCGCCGTGATCTTGCCGGCCTTCATGGAAGTCATCGACACCTCCATCGCCGCGGTCTGTGTGCCCTACATTGCTGGAAGTCTCTCCTCTTCCTACGACGAAGCCACGTATGTGCTGACCTTTTACTTGCTGTCAAACGCCATCATCTTGCCGGCTAGCGGTTGGTTTTCGCTCCGATTCGGCCGTAAGCGGTTTTTAATAACTTCCATCGTCATTTTCACGATCTCGTCATTTTTTTGCGGCGCCGCGACTGGCTTGATCATGATCTTGGTGGCCCGTCTCGTACAGGGAGCGGGGGGAGGCGCGCTACAGCCTCTTTCACAAGCTATCCTTACGGAAAGTTTCCCTCCTGAAAAGCGGGGGCTGGCCATGGGTATGTTCGGATTAGGCGTGGTTGTGGCCCCCATCCTCGGCCCCACTCTAGGCGGCTGGCTTACTGACACATTCTCGTGGCGCTGGGCTTTCTATATAAATATCCCCATCGGAGTTGTCGCCATCATCCTCATCATGCGATACGTGAAAGATCCGCCGTACATCAAAAATGCGCACGCCGGAAAATTGGACAGCATCGGATTTGGTTTGTTGGCGGTCGGCCTAGGTTCCATGCAAATCATTCTAGACCGTGGCCAACAGGATGACTGGTTCGGCGCGACTTGGGTC
>CAXUCT010000262.1:0-5291 GCA_964249415.1 uncultured Bryobacteraceae bacterium
TGACCTGCTGTACATCTTGATCGCCCTGCTTTTCTTTCTGGGCTGTTGGGCCTTTACTAAAGCTTGCGATCGCTTGTAGCGAGCAGAAATCCGGAGCCTGAAATGGACTACATTATCGGCGGCATTACAGCTCTCGCGCTGTTTCTCTATCTGATTTACGCCTTGTTACAGCCAGACAAGTTCTGAATGGAGCAGGATTAATGACTTCGAATGGAATACTGCAAATCCTCATCTTCCTGCTGATTATCTTCGCGCTTACTAAGCCGATGGGCACCTTCATGGCAGCACTGTTTGAAGGCAAGCGAACCTTCCTTCACCCGGTCATGCGGCCGGTAGAACTGCTGCTCTATAAATTGATCGGAGTAACTGAAACCGCCGAGCAGCGCTGGAGCCAATACACAGCATCATTACTCGCATTCAGCGTCTTCGGCTTCTTATTCGTCTACTTGCTCCAGCGCCTCCAGGGCATTCTTCCTCTCAATCCTCAGGGCTTCGGGACAGCCGTGATGTCGCCCGATCTCGCCTTCAACACCGCGGTCAGTTTTGTCACGAATACGAACTGGCAAGCTTACTCCGGAGAAGCTACTCTGAGTTACCTTGTCCAGATGGCTGCCCTGGCGGTGCAGAACTTTGCCTCCGCCGCGGCCGGAATTGCAGTGGCCATTGCGGTGGCGCGTGGATTTGCGCGCCAGCAAGTAAACAGCCTGGGTAACTTCTGGGTGGACCTCACCCGCGCCACCATTTATATCCTGCTTCCCCTTTCCTTTCTTACCGCGCTGTTCTTTTGCTCCCAAGGCGTCATTCAGAATTTTCATCCCTACACGGTGGCGAGAACTCTTGAAGGCGCGAAACAGGTGATTGCGCAAGGGCCACTGGCCTCGCAAGAAGCCATCAAAATGCTAGGCACCAATGGAGGCGGATTCTTCAATGCTAATTCCGCTCACCCGTTTGAGAACCCAACGCCGCTAATCAATCTCGTGCAGATGATCCTCATCTTCCTCATTCCTGCAGGCTTGACTTACACGTTCGGAGTGATGGTGGGCGACAGACGCCAAGGCTGGACCATATTTGCCGCCTGCGCGGCCATGTTCCTGGTGGGAGTCTTTGCGTGTTACTGGGCCGAACAGAAGGGCAATCCTACGCTCGCGAAACTCGGTGTGGAATCCCACGCAACAACTACTCAGCCTGGCGGCAATATGGAAGGAAAGGAAACGCGCTTCGGTATTGCGGCCTCCGCGCTCTTCGCGACTGTTACTACCGACGCAAGCTGTGGCGCCGTGAACGCTGCCCATGATAGCCTCACTCCACTCGGCGGGCTGGTCCCGCTTTTCAACATCCAAACCGGCGAAGTAATCTTCGGAGGTGTCGGCGCAGGGTTGTATGGCATTCTCCTTTACGCCATCCTCGCCGTGTTCATCGCCGGCCTGATGGTTGGCCGCACGCCTGAATACGTCGGCAAAAAGATTGAACAGAAGGAAGTCAAAATGGCTATGCTGGCGTTGATCTCCACGGCGTTCAGCATACTGTTCCTGGCGGCCCTTTCTTCGGTTATTCAGTTTCCCTCGCCCGGCAAAGACGCAAAAGGCCAGCCCATTCCACACAGCTATTGGAATCCGCCAGGCCCTGCGACCGCCGATCTGGGCAATTGCGGTCCACACGGTTGCAGCGAAAATCTGTATGCCTACTCCAGCGCAACAGGAAATAATGGCAGCGCTTTTGGTGGCCTAAGCCCAAACACGCCGTGGTACAACCTAACTCTCGGACTGGCGACGCTGATCGGGCGTTTCTTCTTTCTTATCCCTCTGCTCGCCGCTGCAGGCAGTTTGGCGTCAAAAAAGAAGATACCGGAAACGCTTGGTACGTTGCCCACGCACGGACCTCTTTTTGTTGGTCTTCTTGTCGGCACAATTGTCCTGGTGGGTGCGCTCACCTTCTTCCCGGCGTTGGCATTAGGGCCCATCGTTGAACACTATATGCTGCAGGACGGCAAGCTGTTCTCGTTCCTGCTGTTTCCTCTTTGGAGCTAATCAGATGGCCATCTCCGTTGAAAACCCGCCTGTCGTATCTTCGCCCGGTTATGACCCGGCATCTCTGCTGCCGAGTAAGCCGCCGCGCGCCCGGCCCCTTTTCGATCCCGCCATCGCAGGCCGCGCTATACGGGATGCGTTCACAAAGCTCAATCCGCTCACGCTGGCAAAGAATCCAGTCATGTTCGTTGTGGAAGTGGGCGCGGCGCTCGTCACCGTCTTTTTGTTGCGCGACATCTTCACAGGCACCGGTAGAAGAGGCTTTGAAATTCAAATTTCTCTATGGCTCTGGTTCACTGTTCTATTCGCCAACTTCGCCGAAGCCATGGCGGAAGCGCGCGGTAAAGCTCAGGCCGATTCGCTGCGCAAATCTAAGACCGATGCCATTGCGAAGCGCATCGGCGGCAACGGAAAAGTCGAAACAGTCGCTGCATCGAAGCTCCGCGCCGGCGATATCGTCATTGCTGAAACCGGTGATCTGATTCCTGGCGATGGCGACGTGATCGAGGGCATCGCTACCGTGGACGAATCAGTGATCACCGGCGAGAGCGCGCCTGTGATCCGCGAATCGGGTGGCGATAGAAGCGCGGTCACGGGTGGCACGAAGGTGCTGTCCGATCAAGTTAAGATCCGCATCTCGTCCAATCCCGGCGAGACGTTTCTCGATAAAATGATCGCTCTTGTAGAAGGCGCGGAACGAAAGAAAACCCCCAATGAAGTGGCGCTGAACATTCTCATCGCCGGGCTCACTCTCATCTTCCTGCTGGCGGTCGCGACCTTGCACCCGTTTGCCGTCTATGCGATCTCCTCTGCGGGCGCGGGCACCGTGCCCACCGTTGCTGTGCTGGTCTCTCTGCTCGTCTGCCTAATCCCCACCACCATCGGAGGTCTCTTGTCGGCTATCGGCATCGCCGGCATGGATCGCGTGATGCAACACAACGTGCTCGCGATGAGCGGCAAGGCAGTGGAAGCGTCCGGTGACGTGAACACTCTTTTATTGGATAAGACTGGCACCATCACGCTGGGCAATCGCCAGGCAATCGAGTTCATTGCCTTCCCCGGCGTGACAGAGCAGGATCTTGCGGATGCTGCGCAACTCGCCAGCCTGGCCGACGAAACTCCGGAAGGCCGTTCCATTGTTGTTCTTGCCAAAGAAAAACATGCGCTACGCGGACGCGAAGTAGCCGAGCACGAAGCACACTTCATACCTTTCTCCGCTTACACGCGCATGAGTGGCGTGGATATCGACGGCCGCATGCTGCGAAAAGGCGCTAGTGCCGCGATTGCGAATTTTGTGAAGGAACTCGGCGGAACACTGCCGGCTTCCTTCGAGGAAACTTCCGACCACATCTCACGCAGTGGAGGCACTCCGCTCGCGGTAGCCGACGGTCCGCGCGCGTTAGGCATCGTTCATCTCAAGGACATAGTCAAAGGCGGCATGAAGGATCGGATTGGCCAACTTAGAGCCATGGGCATCCGTTCCGTCATGATCACCGGAGATAATCCGCTCACCGCGGCCGCCATTGCAAGCGAAGCCGGGGTGGATGATTTCCTGGCGCAAGCCACTCCAGCCGACAAGCTCGACTACATCAAGCGGGAGCAGCGCGAGGGCCGTCTGGTGGCGATGACTGGCGATGGCACCAACGACGCGCCCGCGCTGGCACAAGCCGACGTGGGACTGGCCATGAACACCGGCACCATGGCAGCCAAAGAAGCCGGCAACATGGTCGATCTCGACAGCAATCCCACCAAGCTCATCGAAGTAGTGGCAATTGGAAAGCAATTGCTCATTACGCGCGGCGCCCTCACCACGTTCTCAATCGCCAACGACGTCGCCAAGTACTTCGCCATTATTCCCGCGATGTTCATCGCGACCTATCCGGCGCTCGCCAGCTTCAACATCATGCGGCTGCACACGCCGCAAAGCGCTGTGTTGGCCGCCGTCATCTTCAACGCGCTGATCATTATCGCTTTGGTGCCGCTAGCTCTGCGCGGCGTGAAATACCGGCCGCTCGGGGCCGCCGCCCTATTACGCCGCAACGTTCTGGTCTATGGAGTCGGCGGCATCCTCGTGCCGTTCCCAGCCATCTGGATTCTCGATCGGCTGCTGGTTTTACTGCACCTTGCTTAAGAGAAAGAACCCGGCTACACCATGCTCCAACAACTCCTACCCGCGTTTCGGGCCACTTTGCTTTTGACGGTACTCACCGGACTCGTCTACCCCGCTGCGGTCACCGGCCTTTGCCAATTGCTCTTCAGGGACAAGGCCAATGGAAGCTTGATTTCGCAGAACGGGCATGTAATTGGCTCCGCCCTGCTAGGCCAAAACTTCACCCGCCCTGAGTACTTTCATCCGCGCCCCTCTGCTGCCGGAACTGACGGCTACGATCCCACTGCTTCCGGTCCATCGAACCTGGGACCGACTAGCCAGAAGCTCTATGACCGTGTTAAGACTTCTGCCGCGCAGTTTAGAAGCGAGAACCCCACCTATTCAGGCCCAATACCGGCAGACGCTCTCACCGCATCGGGAAGCGGGCTTGATCCACATATCAGCGTCGCCAACGCGGAGGCTCAGGCGGCGCGCATCGCGCAAGCTCGCGGTTCTAACGTGCCGACGGTCGAAAGTCTCGTCACCGCCGCAACCGAGAATCGCGACCTCGGCTTCCTGGGTGAAGCGCGCGTCAATGTCCTGAAGCTGAATCTCGACCTGGATCGTAAGATCCCTAAGCACTAACGTGATCGCAGTAGGCGCCGTAATGCCACGCGCTAAACACTTTGGACCGATAATAGAACTGTGGCACTAGTCATCGAACGCAAACCCACGCCCGATCAGCTTCTTCAGCAGCTGGAAACCGAAGAAGAACATCAAACACGCGGGCGCCTCAAGATTTTTCTCGGTTATGCCTCTGGTGTCGGCAAGAGCTTCCGCATGCTCGATGAGGCGCGCAGGCGCTTCGCGCGAGGTCAGGACGTCATCATCGGCGCAATTCAGCCCAAGCTGTCGCGTGATGTAGCCAAGACTATGTCCACGTTGGAAGTGATTCCAACGCTTGACGTGGGCGGTAATTCAATGATCGACACTGCCGCCATCCTTCGCCGCATGCCCAAGGTCTGCCTGATAGATGGGCTCGCGTATGACAATTCTCCCGGCTCGACGCACGAGAAGCGCTGGCAAGATGTCGAGCAACTGCTCGACGCGGGTATCTCCGTGATCACGTCTGTTAATTTGCAGCATATTGAGGAGAAGCGCGGCCAAGTAGAAGC
>CAXUCT010000262.1:5301-6756 GCA_964249415.1 uncultured Bryobacteraceae bacterium
CGTCACCGGCAAGCATGTTGCTGAGACTGTTCCCCTCAGCTTCATTCAAACCGCGGACGAGATCGTTGTTGTGGATGCCGCGCCTGCCGCGTGCATGAAGGTCTCCAGCGAGGAAAGTGCAAGCAGCGCCTCGAAGCTGTCCCAATTGCAGCTTTCCGAA
Source organism: uncultured Bryobacteraceae bacterium (assembly GCA_964249415.1). Classification (GTDB taxonomy): domain Bacteria; phylum Acidobacteriota; class Terriglobia; order Bryobacterales; family Bryobacteraceae; genus Bog-105. Next base: position 5,462 of record CAXUCT010000262.1, read on the forward strand.
CTCCGCGAAATTGCTTTACTGCTGACCGCAGACGTGATCGACAAACAACTGGAGCGCTACCTTGCCCGCCACGGGATTGAGCAAAGCTGGGGAACTCAGGAGCGCATTATGGTCTGTCTCTCGCCTCGCAGCAACTTTCAGCGGATGCTTGAAACCGGGGTTCGCAACCGGGATCGCTTTCACGGCGAGCTCATTGCCGTTCGCATCCAACGGCCTGAATGGCTTCCCGAGCAGCGCGAACGCGTGCAGTCCGCCGTTGACTTAGCTAAGCAGAACGGCGCTGAAATTGTCGAGCTCGACGGGGATGATGTGGTCGATACGCTCCTTCACTTCGCGCGGCACCGTGGAATTACCCAAATCTACGTTGGCCACAAAGGGCGCAAGAGCATGTGGGAGCGTGCCTTTGGTAGCGACCTTGATCGCCTGATCCGTTCGGCCGAAGGCATTGACGTACGCGTCTTCCCGCACGCTTAACGTCTCGCGCTTATAAAGATCCGGCCAAAGCCTAAGCTTGCATCGGTGCCGGCATCCGTGGCGCGCACCGCGTTTGCATGCTTGAATCCGGCCGCGTATAGTGCCGCTAGGATCTCTCCTTCCGCATAGCAGCGCTCTTCTACGACGCTGTCATGCCGCTGCCAACAACCTGTCACAAGATCGCGAACAAACCAAATCAGCTCCGTGGCTGCTCTTCTCGTATCGAAATCATACCTGCCACTCACCAACCCGACACTCCCGTCCGCGATGTTTACGCTCCATTGCCGAAGATCGGCAGTATAGGCTTCCGCCAGATTCATATCAAACACAAACAGGCCGCCTGGCGCAAGTGCATTGTGAACTCCCGTGAAGACCTGGCGCAGGTCTTCGATCGTCATTATGTGGTTGAGCGAATCGAAGGTTGAAATCGCCGCCTCGTAGCCCCCTTCCAGCCGCAACGCTCGCGCGTCCTGCACGCGAAAATCTGCTCCCGGGAACGCCCTTTGCGCGAGCGCGATCAACTGCGCCGATGAATCCACGCCGGTCACTTGATAACCGCGCCGCACCAGCTCGCCCGTGACGTGCCCCGATCCGCAGCACACGTCTGCGACATGAGCACCGGGAGCAATTTGCGAAAAGAATAGTTTTTCGAGCGCGGGCATCGCGGCGGGCAAATACCAGTCCGCCCACATGGCGTGGTACATGCCGGCGATTTCGTCGTATGCCGAGAACAAAGCCTGGTCCGGTTTCAAAGAAGAAGATTCTTGTGGTGCCCGGGGCGGGACTTGAACCCGCACTCCGCTTGCGCGAAAAAGGATTTT
>CAXUCT010000263.1:0-4597 GCA_964249415.1 uncultured Bryobacteraceae bacterium
CGACGGTCGGCTGTTCAATGGGCAGACCGCCACCGGAAAATTCTAATAACGATTCGAGCCCTCCCGATTTAGTGGCTAAAATCGCTCGCCCGTTCGCAAGCGCCATAAACGCTACTCCGCTGTCCGAGGAAAAACTGGTGTACGGAAGCAAAAAGCAGTGGCAATCTCCGAAAAGACCCGGGAGCCATTCGTCCGGAATAAACCCTTCTATCAGGCGAATCGGTTCGGGACAGTTCGCGATGAGTTCGCGGCATTGGTCCCAATAGCCTTGTTCCTTCCGGTTCAGGACACCTCCGGCGATCGTCAGACGAACCGGCGCGCCTTCTTGATGAAGCTGCTGAATCGCCTCGATCGCAAGGTGCGACCCCTTATTCTCTCGGAGTGACCCGAAAAGAAGCACCTCAAGATACTTCGATGGGCGCATCGCGGCAAGCGCTTCGCCGAGCTGGTATGGGCCATGAACAATCACGCGTATCTTATCCGCGATTGCCGGGAAGTGCCGCACCAAAGCCTGTTTGCCGGACTCGCTATGCACCAGCAGAACTTCGCTGACCTTGTAGCTCCAGGCAAGAGCGCCCTTCTCGATGCCGCGCAATGGCGTGGGCAGAAGCCATTTGTGGGGCAGGGGATCGTGAACAGTGAATACGATCTTGCAGCGGCGAAACAGCGCGCACACGAAGAACAAAGCGCCAAACGGGAAATGCAGCACGTACTGAAAGTGAACGATATCGCCGCGCTTGACAGTTTGAAGCAGGGCAGTGCATGACGATAACAAGAATTTCAAGTTCGTCCATAGCTTCACGGCTATGCCATCCGCACCGCTTACCGATCGCGGCGTGCTCAGGTGGAGTGTGATTAATGGATTCCGCTCGAAGTTCTGGCGTGCCTGATGATTGGCCGGGCAGATGACGTGAACCGGAACACCAATATCCGTGAGCGCCCGCGAGAGTTCGTCCACGTATATGGCAGCCGATGGGAGCGGCTCCGGTGTGTGCAAAAAGATTTGCCTGCTCATGCAGGATGCTGTTTCTGAGCCGCGCGCGTGAGCAAGTGGCTTTCAGCCTTTTTTTGCATTCTCTTATGCCGTCGTCGCCAGGACGGTTATCCGGTCGGGCGACTTTTCTCCAATGAATGAGCTTCGAAGATTGGCCGCGAAAGCGCACATCTCGGCGAGCACTGACGACCAGATAATCCAGGGCGCTGTTACCTGGCGTGCCATCAGGAAACGGAGCAGGTTCGCCGAAGCATAGGCGCAAAGCATGTGTCGAACATAAATGTTCCCCTTCGAACCTGTAAAAAGATAGCGTGCGACTAACGCATTGAGCGACATGACCACGAAGTAAGCCACCCAGGGCGGAAGCATAGCCTCGACCTCCGCCAGCTGAGCGCCGCCGAATTTGCCGTGCATGTAAATCACCCGAATCAGCGGATCATGAAAGGCAGAGATCGCGAGCGCTAACAGAATCGCTGCGCTGGCACCCGTTAGTAGCCAGGACCGGAAAAGAACGGCTCGGTCCCTGCTGTCGGCGGCGCAGAGGCGCGCTTGAACGAGTTGTGCCAGCGGCTGAGTCAGAAGCCCGTAACCAAGCATTCCGATCCGCATGGCACAAGTGTTTGCAGAGACGGTTCCATTGCCGGCACGGGCCAAGAAGTAGACCATTAACAACTGGTTTGCCGCGAAGCCTGAGTTTTCGATCGACGACGCGGCCAGTTGGCGCAAAAAGCGGCGGAAATCCCGAAGCCGCCAGACTGACGCAATGGCTCTCAGATCGGCAACGCTGATCGATTGCGAGCGAAGAATCCGAAAGAGGGCGTATCCACCCATCAGGCCGAAGCCGACGGACATCGAGATAGGCAAGCTGAGCTCATTGAGCGACCTTGCAGCGTACAGTGTCAGCAAGACGAGCGTCATAAGGAGATAAGGAAGGCCCGTCATGCTCATGGCCCAGAGATTTTGGCCACGCGCCGTGCAAATGCCGGCCCAAATCCCGATCCAGATAATGGGACAAAAGCACACGCTGAGGATGGCGAGAGTACCCCACGTCCTGGGATCTGCGGAAGGCACGAATAACCTCAACAGCAATGGAGCGGCGGCTAACATTCCACACGTCAGCAAAGAGCCAATCACAAAGCTGTAAAACGTGAGCCCAGGAAGCCAGCTGACAGCTCCGGAGCGCCGGCGGGTATCGGCGTACATGGGAGTAAATGCAAGCGCAAAAGATCCGAACATGAAAGTAGCGGCGGTGAGTGGAAGCTGCTGAAGCGCGAAGTAAGCGTCAGTGGCGGAAGACAGGCCAAGCCGCGCAGCGATGAAAGCTTCCCGAGCGAACGCGGAAACCTTAAACAACCCACCCGTGATGAGTGTCAGGCAGATTAGAAGGGGAGTGCGTGAGCGCCGCTTGGCAAGCAATGGAGAAACAGGCATTGGCCGTGACAGCCCTACGCACTTGCCTTCTTCGCGTCGGCAGCAGTGGAGTAGTACTGTTCGCAGTAGGCAGCGGAAGAGGGCTTCACCTGATTCATTACGACGCCCAGAATGTTGGCACGCGCGCGTAGAAGGCTGGCCAGCGTTTCTGCAACCGCTCTTCCGGTGGTAGAACCGGCTTTCGTCAGTACAATCACGCCGTCAACAAGGCCGGCCATTTCCTGTGATTCCGCGACACCCAGCAGAGGCGGCCCATCAACGATTACCAGTTCAAAGTCCCGGCACACTGTCTCTAAGGCGCTGGAAAAGCCGATGCTGATCAAATCCGAGGCATGCCGCGAAACCGGACCGGCGGGCATAACATGCAGGTTCAAATCTTCGATCTTTACAATGGCGTCGCGGACTGGAACACCGCGGGCCAACACGTCCGACAGGCCAGTGGTGGCACTAAGGTCGAAGTGCTTATGCAGGGCCGGGCGCCTCAGATCGGCGTCCAGTAATAAAACTTTCTTGCCAACCTGAGCGGAAGCCAGCGCAAGATTGATCGCAGTTGTGGACTTTCCTTCGCTTGGATTAGGGCTTGTAATAAGCACGCTTCGGATGGGCCGGTCCATCGTGGCCGTTGCGATGGCGTTTCGAAGAGCTCTGATGGCCTGTCCGTAGCGCGCGGCAGTTTCCGCTGAACGGCGCCGGAGTGCGTCCGACTGTCCTTTCAGCAGCTCGTTGGGACGGGTCACGCCCGGCAGACGGCGAGCACCCGGAATCGCCGCGAGCACATCAACATGCAGACGCGTGGCCACGTCTTCAGCATCGGAGAACGTTGTGTCTAGGGCATCTCGAACCAGCGCACCAGCGACCCCCAGAATGAGCGAGAGAATAATTGCCAGTGGAACGTTGATGATGAGCTTTGGAAAAATTTGCTCATCAGGCGGACGAGCTTCCCCGATCATCTGGATGGTGGCATCCCGAAACTGATTGTTGATGTCGGCCTCGCGCGTTCGCGTCTCCAGATCCTCATACATCTTCTTGTCGTTATCCGCATCGCTCTTGAGCTGTTCGTACTGGAGCGCACGCTCTTTGGTGTTATCCACCTCAGCCTTTGTCTCTTCGAAAACATGCCGCAGCCTACTTTCACGGCCTATCGCTTGCTGATATTCCGCTGCCGTCTTGTCACCTACGCCAGCCTGGAGACGGTTGATTTGAGCCTGAAGTTCATCCACCTGCTCCTTAGCCTTGCGATATTCGGGGTGGTTCTCCCCGTAGTAGGAGCGCGCCGCTGCGAATTGCTGGCGAGCGGTGTCGAGGCGCTCAATAGTGTTGTCCAGAAGGGTACTCTTGCCCTCAGCTTCAGCGGCTTCCGCCGCGGCCAGCGAGTGAGATTTGCCCACCCCGTCGAGAACCGCTTCCTTGTGAAGCCTCTCTGCTTGTGCGCTGGTGAACTCTGTGTTGAGCTGCGTGAGGCGGGCGGCAAGCACCGTGGTTCGCTGCTCGGGATCCACCATGTTTAGTTCTTTCTGAAATTGGGCCAAGCGCCGGGCTGAGGCGTCCATCTTGGCGCGCAAGTCCTTCATGTCGCTTGCAATGAGAGCTGATACTTGCGTGAAGGACCGGTTTCCAGCGTCGTTTGTACGATCAATTAAAGACTGTGCAATGCCGTTCGCGACCTTTGCCGCCAGCTGAGGATTGTAGGCCCGGTAAGAGATGTTAATCAGGTAGGTGTTGGGCGGACGCTTAATCTTTAGACGTTTCAGTTCAATGGGCGCGGCGCGCTTCAGCTGCGCTTTGCCTGGATTGAGGTCCCAGAAGAACAAGCGGCGCAACTGGTGCTCTTCTTCCAATAGGTGATACTTCTCGGCGATGGGACGAAGAACGGGATCCGATTCAGCGAGTTGCATCTCAGTCGTTATTACCTGATCCATGTCATCGACCGAGGACGTTTGATAAGCTTCCCGTCCCACTACACCGGCGGCCGAATGACGATCAAGTTTGACAACCGCCGTGCTCTCGTACAATTTCGGCAAGGTTAAAGTAAGAGCGACGGCGGCAATGACGGCCAGAAACATGAATCCGGTAATCAGCCACATTTGCCTGCGAAGGATTTTACCAATCTGGAGGAGGGAAGCACACGCCTCAATGGGAGGCAATCCCATAGGCGTTATGGCAGGTAACTGA
>CAXUCT010000263.1:4607-6691 GCA_964249415.1 uncultured Bryobacteraceae bacterium
TCGCGCTAATTCGCATCATGGTGTTGTCGGGAATATAGAGGATGTCATTTGCTTGCAAGGGGAAGTCGGGCGTTTTCCGGTGCAGGATTTTGTTCAGCTGGATGGCGATTTCCTGTCGATCCTTTGATCCCGCGGCCGTGCGATACACATATGCTTCTTTGGCCGTATACGGCAGTACGCCTTGGCTAAGAGCAAGAACCTTGAGCACGGATGAACCCTCCAGGTCGACAAGCGGATAAGTTCCCGGAGTTTTGACGTTACCGACAACGTACAGCTTGGGAGCTTCAGGGACCCGGATCTCTTCGCCACCGTCCAAAGGCAGATTGAGGGCCGGATTACTTCCAGCCAACAGTGGTTTTATGGCGACGTGTATGACCTCCGTATTCCCCGACGCGGTATTGGGACGCGAAACAACAATGTCGGGACCGGCCTCGGGCGAAATTCCCTGGGCGCGAGCGATAGCATCCAGCAGCGTCATATTTCCGAGAGCCTCGATAGTGGCGGGGAGCTTAACCGCGCCTACTATACTTACGGTCCGGCTTCGATAGTCGAGCACCGAGGTAGAGACGATGGGGGCAATGAGTACGCGCTCACGCACGAACTCTTTTGAGACGGCGTCCGAAATAGCGGGCGAGCGCAGGCCGGAAACTCGAAGGCTTTCGCGCAGAAGCGGGAGCGAGATAGTCCCCTCCGCCGATACGCGATAACTGCGCGACAGTTCCGGCGAACCCGCGACAGAAATATAGATGAGATCTCCTGGGCCAACCGGTTCGAAGGCGAGATTGGACGTGGAAAGCTGAGACGCGCTGAGAGCATCGGGCTGGGGGGAGGCCAACCCGGCTGCTGTCTGCGCGTGCAGAATCGCACAGCTCAGAATGGCGGTAGTAGTAAGCTTTGCGAAGATACAATGGGCCAAGATTTCTCCGGGAATAACACTGCTTTAGTAACTCGCTACGGTTTGTCTGGTGACAGAAAGTTAATTCCGACGCCTGACACTAGGTGTTGTTTGTCGTAGGCGAATTCTCAAAGGTGAAACGGAATAGCGGGGGAGGGAATTCCCTGGTACGAATGGCGGTCGACGCCTTTACTGAATGAGGTAAACCTGCGTTTCCTGTTCGGTAAGTGATGCGGTAAAGCCGGTAGCGGAGAGCTTTTCCTTGGGCATGTTGACGGCCGCGGCCGCGTAAGCGCCCTCGCGGTTGAAAATGAGCCGCACAGAAACGGATTCGCGAAGCTTCGCTGTCGCGCTAAGTTCAGGTGGAATTCTGATTTGGCCAGATGCGGAGCCGCCAGCCCGGAAGTTAGCAATGATCAGGAGCATTCGACCGGATCCGCTCTCGAAGCGAGCGAACGTGTACAGGTCATCCGGGCAGTCACTAAATCGAGAACCGCGGTTGAAGTATCTCAAGCTCCAATAGCCGTTCGTGCGTACGGATGCGTCCTGGCACAACGAAAACAGGTCGTGAAAAAATCGGCGTAGGCACGCTTGGCCCGGCGAGAGAAGTCCGCCGTCATAGCGGTGCCCGTTCACCCACTTACGGAACTCGGGCATACACCAATAGTCGAAGAACGTAGTCCTGCCATCCTCGCCGCTGAATCCCTCTGAACCATTCCCGGGTTCACCGGCTTCCTGCCCGTTCAGGATCAAGACTGGACCGTTGTTGTAAAGGAACTGCAGAGGGGCGAGTTGATAGTTGGCGTCCAGTGATCCGAATCCGCCCTTTCCGATTGCGGCCCCTACTCTAGACTTGTCATGATTTTCCAGGTACTCCACCGCCGTTTGCCGCTCTCGCTCCGGCAGTGATTTCATTTCCTCGTCGTAAGCTTCGAGATCTGAGCGCCCCGAATAAATATCGGTGAGCCGGTTGTAGGAGTTGTCATGGTACACGGCGTTAAAACCTGCGTCCAGCAATTCATTCACGGTCTTCACCGGATCGTATGGACTCGTTCCAACGTAAGCCTCCGCGAGGAAGAAGACGCTGGGGTCTCGATCCGCTTCTCGTGCCCGGCCGATTAGATAAGACCACGCTTCGCGAGGAACGAGGTGCGCCATATCGCAGCGGAATCCATCTACGCCCTTACCC
>CAXUCT010000264.1:0-6649 GCA_964249415.1 uncultured Bryobacteraceae bacterium
CAAGACGCACCTTAAAGACGTTGTCAAGAAGGATCCAGCACTGACGGCCGGCATACTGCGGGGTTGGCTTGAAGAAGACCGCAAGTAAGTCCCGGAAGCTCGCATAGAGCGCGATGATTCTGAACTCAAATAACGGTGAAGGCCTGAAAGGAATTCAAAAGGCCGCGAGGTTATTGGTCACCCTAGGCGAGGACTCGAGCGCTGAGGTGCTCAAGCACTTGAATGAAGACGAAGTTCAGCTCGTCAGTCATGCCATTGCGAGGGTTAACAATTTTAATTCTCAGCAGGCAGATGCGGTTCTCGAAGAATTCCATCAGATGACGATGGCACAGGAGTTCGTCGTCAAGGGTGGCCCGGAATACGCGAAGAAGATGCTTATGACCGCCTTCGGACCGGACTTAGCCAAGCGGCTCATGGACCGGCTGGCGAAGGCCATGGGCAATGATTCCGCCAGTCTTGACGTACTGCAGCAGGCCGATCCTCAGCAGCTCGCAAAGTTCATTCACAACGAGCATCCGCAGACCGTAGCGCTGGTCCTTTCTCACCTAAATCCTTCGCAGGCAGCTTCGCTGCTGAGTTCACTGCCCCAGGAACTGCGGTCCGATGTGGCGTTGCGCATGGCCAGCCTCGATCAAATCTCACCTGAAATTATCCAGAAGATCGCCGGGATCATCGGCCAGAAGCTGCAAAATTTAGGTGAATTCAGCCGTGAATCGTACGGTGGCGTGCGCGCGGTCGCGGACATGTTCAACCGGCTCGATTCCATCACCAGCAAAGAAATTCTAATCGAAGTGGAGCAGCAGGATGCGGGGCTGTTTGACACCATCCGCAAACTTATGTTTGTCTTCGAAGATCTCCTGCTCATTGATGTAAATGGCATTAAGGAAGTCTTGGCGCGGGCGGACCGGAAGCTCCTTACGGTAGCGCTGAAGGGTGTAAGCGAGCAGTTGCAAGGGCACATTCTCGCGGCCATGTCGCAGCGCGGCGGCGAAATGCTGAAAGAGGATCTGGAGTCCCTTGGCCCTGTCAAAATCCGGGAGGTCGAAACCGCTCAGCAGCAGATCATCGCCGTGGTGCGGCAACTCGAGGGCGAAGGCGTCGTCAGCTTGAAGGGAGCAGTGGGAGAGCAGTATGTTGTGTAAGATCACGCCTGACTCGGATCTAGTCCAGCCTGTGCTGTGGCGAACGCTGGCCGGCTCGGGCCCGGTCGCGCTTCCTTCAGGGTCAAGCCGTGAAGCTGCCCCGGGCGAAGTGGACGAACTTCAGAGGCGCATCGCTGAGCTCGAACGGCTCCGCCAAACCGAAGCCGTGCAGGCCAGGCAGTCCGGGTTTGCGGAAGGCGCCCAAAAGGCTCAACAGGATGCCGGCGCTGAGCTTGCGGCGGCTCTGGATCAGCTCGCTCAAAAGCTGAACGAAGTAGCAACGTTGCGAGGCAAAATTCGAAGCTACGCCGAAATGGATATCGTCAAACTCGGCCTCGCCATTGCGCAGCGCATCTTGCGCCGCGAGCTGACCACAGATCCGGAAACCATCCACGGCCTGGTGCACGCAGCTCTACAGAAGATACAGAATCGCGACATTCTTAAAGTCCGAGTTTACCCGGCGGGCGTTGACGCTCTCCGCGCCAGCTTAGCGCGCCTGGGCGCCGCGCCTGCCATTCAGGTGGTTTCAGACGCGACCCTCAAGACCGGCGACCTGCTCTTTGAGACCTCCGTGGGGGAACTCGATGCCTCTGTGGAAACCCAACTGCAAGAGGTAGAGAGGGGCTTGGCTGACCGCCTGTCCTTACGATGACGGCTGAGGAAACCATCGACATCAGTACGTTGCTGTCCAGCCTACCTGAGCTAGACCTTCTCCGCTGGCGGGGCGTCATTACAGACGTGACCGGATTCGTCGTCGAGTCAAATGGGCCCGCGTCGCGGCTGGGCGGTTTCTGTGAAATTCATGCCTCCAATGGAAGGCTGATTCGCACCCAGGTAGCCGGATTTCGCAACGGCCGCATCCTGTCGATTCCACTAGAAGAAATCGACGGGCTGCAGCCGGGTGATCCCATTTATGCCCGTTCTGAGGACTCGCTCGTCCCCGTGGGCCCGGGGCTTCTCGGTCGCGTGCTCGACGGTTTCGGCCGGCCTATGGACGGTGGACCTCCTATCGAAGCCGAAGGAAAGTACGAACTCTACTCCGCGCCGCCGGGGCCGCTTGAGCGAGAGCATATCGATAAGCCTCTCATCACGGGAATCCGCGTGATCGACAGCATGATTCCGTGCGGTCTAGGGCAGCGTATTGGATTGTTCGGCGGAAGCGGTGTCGGCAAAAGCACCTTAATCGGCGCCATGTCGAAACAGAATTCAGCCGACGTGACCGTGATCGCGCTCATCGGCGAACGCAATCGCGAAGTACGCGGCTTCATTGAGCACGAATTGGGTCCAGAAGGGTTACAGCGCTCGGTGGTCGTCTGCGCCACTTCTGACCGGCCTGCTCCTCTGCGCGTCCGCGCGTGTTTCGTCGCTGTCGCAATTGCAGAGTATTTTCGCGATCAGGGCAAGAACGTTCTTCTGGTCATGGACTCGGTTACACGCCTCGCCATGGCTCAACGCGAAATTGGACTCGCAGCTGGCGAGCCGCCCAGTCAAAAAGGCTATCCCCCGTCCGTCTTTGCCATTTTGCCCAAAGTCTTCGAACGCGCTGGGGCCTTTCCAAAGGGCACTATCACCGGATTCTTCACGGTACTCGTGGAAGGCGATGACATGAATGAGCCCATCGCCGACGCTGTGCGCGGAATCCTCGACGGCCACATTATTCTTTCACGCCACCTCGGCGCTGCGGGGCACTACCCAGCGATAGATGTTCTCTCCTCTCTGTCCCGGGTTGCCTCTCATGTGACCACCCCCGAACACATGAAGACCGCGCGTAAGGTGCGGGAGTCCATGGCCACTTACCACGCCTCCGAAGATCTCATCCAACTCGGCGCCTATGTCTCTGGCTCGAATCCCAAACTGGATTCGAGCATCAAGGCGCGCGAACAGATTCTTGGCTTTCTGCGCCAGGATGCCAACGAGAAAGCGCCTGTCGAGAATACCTTATCCGCGCTAGCCGAAATAGCCTCCAGCCTATAGATCAACTGCGATGAAAAAAATTGAGTTTCGCCTGTCTGCAGCTCTCAAACTCAGGGAAAATCAGCTAAAAGCGGAACGTACTAAACTGCAGGCCCTTTTCGCGGAAGAGCAAGCGCTGAAGCACGCGCTCGAGAGACTTGCCGTTGACCGTCGCGAGGCGGCTGATTTCATACAAAGCAGCGCCTGCGTGACCGCAACTGACCTGCGAGCTCTTTCTACTTTCACCATGGGCGCTGATGCTCGTGGAGGGCTACTCCGTGACCATTTGGCGCTCCAAGCGAAGAAGATCCAGGAGCAGAAGGCGCACGTCATGCAAGCAGAGCGGAAAGTTCGACTGCTCCATAAGTTGCGTGACAAGAAGTTTGAAGCCTGGAATCAAGAGGTGAACCGCGAGATCGAAGTAGCCGCCCAAGAGTCCTGGCTTAGTAAGCGCCATGTAGAGCTATCCCGTCGCCCCGCCTAGCCGCTCCGTAACAGCAAAGCCTGCAGTGTCAAAAAATTAACCTTTGACGCGTTGCTGTCGAAAAGATAACTAGAGACACTTACAGGGCACACAGCCGATCCAGTTTAAAGGAAGTTGGCTCGTTGACTTTCTGCCGTGCCGGCAAGTTCAGTTCCCGTGTCTACGAGGCACTTTGCATCAAGAAATACTGTGGATCGGGGATACTTCGCCGCTTGAGAGTAACGCTATTGCAGCAGCGCTCGACTGTTTGGAGGTGACCACGGCGGCGTCAGTACAGACGGCGCTGGACTGGATCGGCCGAAAGGCTTTCGGTGTGGCCGTCCTTAGCTCTGCATCGGCAGGCGATTGCGCTGGAGAGGAAATCGACAAGCTTCAAAGACGTAAGCCGGGCCTGCCAGTCATCGTCCAGTGTCACAATGGCGCAATCGATGATGTCATTCGTTTAACTCGGCGTGGCGCTTTCTACGTACTGCTGGGAGAAATCAGTCCAGAGAGGCTCAGAGTAGCCGTAAATGCCGCGATCGAAAAGTCCCGCCCGAATTTCCATCCTGATCTGGAGCGTTTGCCGTGGCGTAAGTTCCTGATAGGTCAAAGCCCTGCCATGCTGCAGATCTATGAAGTCATTCAATTGATTGCTCCTAAGCGTGTCACGGTTTTGATAGGGGGCGAGACCGGGACTGGTAAAGAGGTGATTGCTAAAGCGATCCACGCTGCCAGCAACCGCGCCCCGTTAGCCATGGTATCGGTGAACTGTACCGCTCTGCCGGCGACGCTAATCGAGACCGAGCTCTTCGGGCATGCCAAAGGTGCCTTCACGGGAGCGCACGCGAACCGCGTGGGTCGCTTCGAGCAGGCAAACAAGAGTACGATCTTCTTGGACGAGATCGGCGACCTACCTCTTGAAGCGCAGGCGAAGTTACTTCGAGTGCTGCAGGATCATGAGTTTCAACGCGTGGGTAGCTCAGAAACGCTTAAGGTCGACGTCCGAGTGGTGGCAGCGTCCAACGTGGACCTGGAACAGGCGGCTAGAGAGCGTAGATTCCGTGAGGATCTCTTCTACCGCCTGAACGTTGTTCCCATCCACATCCCGCCATTGCGAGAACGCCGGGAAGACATCCCGTTGCTGTTGGATCACTTTCTAGAGAAAATCAGCCATGCCGAGGAGACTCCGCCGAAACAGATCAGTCCTGAAGCAGTCGATTACCTCACCAGTCTCAATTGGCCTGGAAATGTCCGCCAGCTTGAACACGCGGTCCAAATGGCCTTCGCGCTAAGCGGGGATCGATTACTTCTGCTTCCTCCTGACTTCTCCCATCCCGGCAGCAAACCGGCGACCCCCGCGCCAGCTGACGAGCGTCCCCTTATGAAAGTTTCAGACAACGGGCTCGACTTCGATGAAGCTGTCAGCAGCTTCGAGCGGTCCCTTCTCAACCAGGCTCTGGCCGTATCAGGTGGCAACAAAGCCCGTGCCGCTGACCTGCTCAAGATCAAGCGGACGACACTTCTAGCTAAAATGAAGTCTCTCGAAGCTTAATCAGGCCGAGCGCACTTCCATCGCGCTCCCCGCACGTTCTCTGAAATCAACAAGTCATCAATAGAGGCTCGTCCACCCAAAGCTGGTGCCGTTAAAGACGCAAACCTGAAGTCCGTCTTTCGAGCTGCCGTTGTTTTGATACCAGAATAGGCCGCGTGTAGTCGAAGCGCAGCCTGGTTGAGCGGCTGCCGCCGTCGTTAGCTGTAAACCGTTACTGAACGCATCAAGGCCGCTAAACGTATTGGCAGCCGTGAGCCGCGGGACGACGCTGGTCACAATATCCAATGTGCCGTTGGTGTAGGCAAGAGCACCAGACGGACCAAGAGATACCACTTGAGTCCAGGTGTTCGTCGACGAGCATGTATAGATCTGCTGGCCGGCCGGCTGATCAGTCGCGAAGTATAGGTTGCCTGTTGTACAGGTTGCCGGCAGAGAGGCAAGCACGCCTGACGTGATCGCCGATGCGCCTGCACCCCCGTTAGCAGCAACGCTTGAAACCGCTGTAATCTGCCCATATCCGTTCACAGTGATAACAGGCACCTGCGTTGCACTCCCGTACGTTCCGGGGTTCGCGTTAACGGTGGCAAGATCCAACTCCGTGCGAGTAGACGCGGCGTTGTCGGTAACGCTGAAGGCGCCCGACAGATCGAGCGCCGGGCGTTGAGTTAACGGCGTCCCTTGCTGCTCCACCGTCTGATAGTATTGACCGCCAGATGCACCGCCGGATCCGCCGCCGGTTATTGCGACTTGCGTGATTCCAGTGATGCGGCCCTTTCCGTCTACGGACAACTGAACTGAATGCGAGCTGTCTCCGTAGCTTCCTGGAGTTGGGTTGACGGTCGCGAGTGTCGTGAGCGTACTGCCTGCTGAACTTGATACATCGCCAGAGAAAGCCGGCATGAGAGAGCCGGAAAACGTCCCGCTGTTGATTTCAGACGCCGAGATGCTTTTGTTGGTGAGTGTTTGAGTATCGGTTGTACCGACAACCGTACCAGTCGGCGCCGCTACGGCTGTTGTGGTGTTCGGCGCCGTGCGTACGACTAGGCCGTTCGATCCGGGATCAGGAAGACCGGAATTTAGGCCGACAAGCACCCACGTGTTTGCGGCAACGCAAGAGTAAAGATTCTGGCCTGCCGGAGCAGTGAGGTTAAAGAAGAGCTCACCTGGTAGACAAGTTGCCGGAAGTGACGATCCGGTCTTTTCCGGCCGGGTAGACGGCGCATTGCTGAAGTCTATGTTCCGCCCCTGGGTTGCTAAATTGATAAGGGTTTGGCTGCTTGCTGTGATGGTTGCGATTGCAGCGAGGGCACCACATCTCAGCGTGGTGGCTGCCCCAGAGAAGTGACTGATTGCTTTCATGGTTTCTTCCGTATTGGCAAGTGCTACTCGGCCATGAAGCTAACAGCCCGGGGGGAATTTGCTGGCAAATAAATAGGTGCAAGCTGTTGAAACGATTGCTGAACAAAAAAGATTCGAAAACTGTGATTCTATGAGAGCGCTGCCGTAGATCCTTAAACTGATCGGGAAACGATCAGC
>CAXUCT010000265.1:0-1600 GCA_964249415.1 uncultured Bryobacteraceae bacterium
TTGCTCCCCCTGGTAATGGGGCGGTGAGTGATCCATCTGGGGATTTTGTGGAGTTCAGCAGTAATAATCTTTCGGGCTTCGCGGTGGGCGCCACGGTAGATGGGTTTCAGTTCACGAGTGGTTCCAAATTCGCTTCTTTGTCATTCACGGCCAATTATTTAAATCATGCCGAAACGACAGCGAAGACATTTAGCGGCACAACCACGCCTTCGACGCCTGCTTCTGTTCCCGAGCCTGGCACTGTGGGCTTGCTTGCAGGTGCATCTCTTCTGGTGTTTAGTAGATTCCATAGCTGGCGCAAACGCGCTTAAATGAGCCAAATAAAAGGTGGGGAGAAAGATACGCGACAGGGCACTCTGCTGGCAGTCGGCGTGTGTGCCTCCATTCTGCTCTCTATCTTTGTTTTTAAGGCCAGATGGCAAAAGGTAGAGAGTCCGCGCGTATTTACAGCGCCAGCCCACCGGGCTAATTCGCAAGCGCAGGCCGGTTCGTTCGATGAGGCGGCCAGCGCTGGAACAACCCGCTTTCTTCTGGAGCGCTTGAAACGCGATCCAGAAGATTTTCTCTCTCAGAACATGTTTGCCGGGGCCATGCTTCAGAAGGTGCGGGAGACTGGAGACGCCAGTTATCTCCAGGCAGCAATGCACGCCGCGCAAGCTTCTCTCGCCTCTGTTCCGGCAGAGCGCAATGCGGGGGGCTTAAGTGCTCGGGCGCGAGCAGAAATGGCGGAACACGACTTTGTCAAAGCGCGGGCCGATGGCTTATGGCTGACGCAGCTCGATCCTGGGACTATTAACTCCTGGGGTGTATTGACGGATGCACTTCTCGAGCTAGGTGATTATGCCCAGGCGGACTCGGCGATTCAAGAGTTGCGCAAGCTCGGCAGCGACACGGCTGAAACGGAGATCCGATTAGGACGCTTGCTGTTTTTGCAAGGTGATACGCCCGGGGCGCAGAAGCATTTCTTTCGGGCGCTTGCGTTTGCGCGGAATATTCCAGCGCCCCCGCGCGAAACCGTAGCGTGGTGCCAATGGCAGTCAGGCGAGATGGCATTTTCTCTAGGGGATTACGGACCCGCCGAACGCTACTACCGTGACGCACTCGCGACGTATCCGGGTTATGTGCAGGCGCTCGCGTCGCTAGGACGCGTGGAGGCAGCGCATGGCAATCTCGCGGACGCCATCGAGCAATATGAACGAGCCGTCCGGCGCTTTCCCGATCCGACCTTTGTCGCTGCGCTCGGAGATCTGTATCACTTAGCGGGCCGAGAAAGAGACGCGCAGACCCAATACGATCTGGTGGAGCAGATTGGCCACTTGGGCGCATTGAATGGAACCCGCTACAACCGTCAGATCGCGATCTTTTACGCGGATCACAACAAAAACGCTGCAGCAGCGTACAACGACGCAGCTACGGAGTATCAGGATAGGCGCGACATCTACGGAGCGGACGCGCTTGCCTGGACTGCTCTGAAAAGCGGTAAAATTGCGGAAGCGAAGCAAAGTATGCGTGCGGCACTTCGGTTGGAGACGCGCGACGCAAGGCTTTACTATCACGCCGGCGTGATCGCGGACGCTGCTGGTGATCATAGGGTAGGTCG
>CAXUCT010000265.1:1610-6626 GCA_964249415.1 uncultured Bryobacteraceae bacterium
GAGTCCGAAGTTCGATCCGCTGCAAGCCGTTCTTGCAAGGAAAGCACTGAACCAGTAGCTGGTAGATGATTTATGCCCTCGTTCCTGAAGATACTCCCTCCACGCGCCCCCTTGCTGCTAGCGGGCGCGCTGCTTATAGCCGGGCTGTATCCTCAGATGGCAGCTTCGCACCCGCTGGGCAACTTCACCGTCAATCACTTCTCACAGCTGAAAATTGAGAACGGTCATGTTCTGGTGGCCTATGTGATCGATATGGCCGAGATCCCGGCTTTCGGAGAACTGCGGGCCGCGGATATCGATGGTAACGGAACGGTATCGAACACGGAGCTGAATGCTTACCTGGGGCGAGTCGCCGCTTCCTATGCGGATGGGCTTGTGCTCACGGTGGATGGAAAACGGGAAGCTCTGCGAGTACAGTCAGGAAAGATCAGTGTGCCTCCTGGCGCCGGTGGGTTACGGACGTTGCGCCTGGAGTATGGGCTGGTGGGCGCCTCACGGGATGCAGATCCAGGCGTGGCTCATCGCTTGCGCTATGAGGATACAAATCAACAGGATCGTATTGGATGGCGCGAGATTGTGGTGTCCCTCGGACCCGACGTCACAGTGTTTGATAGCTCCGCCTTCAGCAACTCCGTTACCGATGAATTGCGCCTCTATCCTGCAGATATGCTGGCTTCACCTCTGAATGAGCGCGTGGCCAACTTTTCCTGGATCATTGGGCCGGCGCCTTCGGGAGCTGTTCTGCTTACAACGCGTACCGGCCGGCCGACTGTTGCCGCGCGCGACCGGTTCGCCGAACTAATAACAGTGCGCAAGTTGACGCCGGGCCTGGCACTGTTCGGACTGCTGATCGCGATGTTACTCGGCGCGATGCATGCGCTTTCTCCCGGCCATGGAAAAACGGTGGTAGGCGCGTATCTGGTCGGATCACGCGGCACACCCCGGCACGCAGCATTTCTCGGTTTGACAGTTACTATCACTCATACCGCTGGTGTGTTTGCGCTCGGGCTGGTAACGCTCTTCGCCTCGCGCTATATCCTTCCTGAGCGTCTGTTTCCTATACTTAGCTTGGCATCAGGCGCCCTGGTCGCCATTATCGGATTCAGCTTGTTTGCGCGGCGGCTGAGCGCAGCGTTCCGAGGGGGGCACGAGCGCGCCGACCACGATCATTCACACGATCATGGAGATGACGCCCATAGTGTTGCGGAGCACGTCCACTCGCACGGCGGCCGAAGCCACTCACACGTTCCGTTAAACGCAAACGGTGAGGCCATCACCTGGCGCGGCTTATTAGGGCTCGGCATCTCGGGCGGCCTTCTTCCATGTCCGTCGGCGCTTGTGGTCTTGCTGTCGGCGGTCGCGCTCCATCGGGTCGGTTACGGCTTGGTTTTGGTTTTCGCATTCAGCATCGGACTTGCCGCCACGCTGACGGGTATTGGCTTGGCCTTTGTATACGCAGGTCGATGGTTGGGCCGTTTCGGATCGCTTCCGAAAACTGAATCGCTTGGACGCGCGCTGCCGGTGCTCAGTGCGTTCGTAGTCGGCTGCTTGGGAGCGGGAATCTGTTATGAAGCGGTTCGTCAAATGGGCGTCAACCCCGTCTCGTTTGTGCAAATCGGTCTTGTGAAATGGCATGCCGTTCTCTCTGGCGAAAAGCCACTTAGTTCCATGGGCGCTTTCGCGGTCCTTATATTCGGTCTGATTTTGGGATTCAAACATGCAACCGAGGCGGACCATGTCATCGCAGTTTCCACTATCGTCAGTGAGCATCGCAGGATTACCAAAGAACCTTTGCTCGGCGGCTTGTGCGGCATCGGACATACCCTCACACTTGTCCTGGTGGGCGTTGCCGTGCTACTGCTTGGCATCGTGATTCCTCCCCGCATCTCTCAATACTTGGAATTCGGAGTGGGTCTAATGATTATCGGCTTGAGCGGGACGGCGCTCGCGCGCGCTCTTCGTAACCGAAGCGATCTGCACGTTCATAAGCATAGCCACGGATTCGGTAGGCACTCGCATGCTCACTTCCATGAAGGAAGCGCGGAACACAATGGTCCTTTGCAGCCTCACTCGCACATTCCTAGACGTATAGGAGTGAAGCCGCTGCTGGTTGGCGCCATGCACGGTCTGGCGGGGTCGGCGGCTCTTACTCTGCTGGTCCTTACGCAAGTACACTCAGTCTCTCTGGGCCTTACCTATCTTTTGCTCTTTGGAATTGGCTCAGTCTTTGGAATGATGCTGGTCTCTGTCTTGATCGGAGTACCCTTTGCGCTCAGTGCACGCCGATTAACTGGAGCTACACTTGCGTTGCAGACGACAGCCGCCGTCGTGGGTGTTGCGTTCGGATGCTGGTATGCTTATTCGGTTGGCGCGACCGCCTTTAGTTAGCAGGCGCATGCTATACGGAAAACAGGTACTCAGGAAGCATGGAAGTGATTGGGTACTCGAAGCGCGGGATGGGGCGGCTGGTGGGATTCGAACCCACGACATCCAGAATCACAATCTGGCGCTACTACCGACTGAGCTACAACCGCCGTATTCCACACAAGTTTAACATTCGGACTACATCAAGCTGATAGCGTCCACATCGATGATCAGCGCCGTTGCAGGCCATTTTTCCCGCTCCGCAAAACGACGCAAATCATTTAAGATCTGGCGCAGGACCGGCCGCTTGGCGGCTTTGAGCAGGATCTGATAACGGAACTCGTTCTTCAATCGCAAGACAGGCGCCTCGGCCGGTCCCATTACGCGGACACTTTCGGGTAACGGTATCAGCACGTGGCCGAGTTCAGTGGCCATGCGCAGCGCTTCCTCCTGCTTTTCGGCGCGTACCAGCACGTTCGCGAAAGCCGCGAAAGGCGGATAGCGCAGCCACTTCCGATATTCCGTTTCTTTCTTGTAGAACCCTTCGTAATCCTGCTGAGAGGCTAGCTGGACCGCATAGTGATCCGGGTTCAAAGTTTGAATAATGACGCGCCCGGGCGTGGAGCCGCGTCCCGCCCTGCCGGCTGCTTGCGTCAGCAACTGGAAACTCCGTTCGGCTGCCCGAAAATCCGGCATGCTGAGTCCGATGTCGGCTAACACTACTCCGACCAACGTCACGTTCGGGATGTCGTGACCTTTGGCGATCATCTGGGTGCCGACCAGGATGTCGATAGCGCCGTCACGGAAATTATGCAGGATCTGTTCAAACGCACCCTTCGTGGCCGTGCTATCGCGATCCAACCTCGCGATGCGCGCACCCGGCAGATGCTGGTGCAATTCGTCTTCCACGCGCTCCGAACCCGTGCCGAGAAACTGCACATGATCACTGCCGCATTTCGGACATTCCGCCGGAATCTTCTCGGCGTACCCGCAGTAGTGGCACAGCATGCGGCGGTCCCGTCGATGATGCGTCAACACTACCGAACAGTTCGTGCACATTAAGCGCTCTCCGCACGCGCGGCAAACCATGAAACTCGAAAAGCCGCGGCGGTTCAGCAGCAACATCGTTTGTTCCCCTTGCGCCAGCCGCTGTCCCATCTCTTCCAGAAGTTTTCGCGAAAACGTCGATTGGCGTTTCGTCTCCAGGAACTCCACGCGCATATCGACAATCTCCACTTCCGGCATGGGCCGCTGCGCGATGCGTTCCGGCAGGCAGAGGGAAGTGTACTTGCCGGTTTGGGCGTTATAGCGGCTTTCTACGCTGGGCGTCGCGGATCCCAGGACGGCGATTGCGCCCCGCTCTCTTGCCCGCATCAACGCCACATCGCGACCGTGATAACGCGGACTCTCTTGTTGCTTATAGCTCCCGTCGTGCTCCTCGTCGACGATGACCAGACCCAAATTCTGAACCGGTGCAAAAACACCTGAGCGCGTCCCGACTACAACACGAGCTTGTCCGTTCTGCACGCGGCGCCATTGATCCGCGCGCTCCGCATCACCAAATGCGGAGTGCAGGATCGCGACCTGCTGTCCGAAACGGTGGAAGAATTGCCCGGCCACAGCCGGAGTAAGCCCAATTTCGGGCACCAGCAGCAAGGCGTTCCTCCCCAGAGCCAGCGCCGCTTCGATGCAGCGCATATACACTTCCGTTTTCCCGGACCCGGTAACGCCTTGGAGCAGAAATGCTTTAAACGGACCTTCTTTTAAAGCTGCTTCAATGGCGTTGAAGGCTTCTTGTTGATGCCCATTGAGCACCGGCGCGGGGCGTTCGAAGCCGCTAGCTGTTTTTAGTCCTTCTGGTTCCAGCCTGACCAGTTCTTGCCTGGCAAGCGCGCGCGCGGTTTCGCTGGCTCTTTTAATGCGTTCGCCGAGCTGGGCCACTTTATGCGGACCGGGATGCAGTTCCAGGAAGGCGAGCAGTTCGCGCTCGCTTTTCTTGAGCTTCTCTTCCGGCACCGGCCGGCGCAGAAATTCCGCCTGCAAGCGTTCGGCGGGCGCACGCAGCGGGTCGCGCTGATCCTGCTTTTCTTCCACGCTGATCCAGCCGCGCTTCACGAGCGTTCGCAACGCGGCGCGCGCGTTTTGAATCTTGCCGGACAAGTAGGCAGCTGAGCGCGGACGCTCATCAAGCGCGTGCAGTACCGCCGAGGCTGGATCGCTTGCGGGCTGCACTGTGAGTTGCCGTGTTACGTCGCGGCCCAGCGTGGTCAAAGAGTAGCGCGTGCTGCGACGCATCTCCCCGCCTAGCGGCAACATGCCTTTCAGGACTTCACCAATGGGTGCGCAATAATATTCGGCAATCCACTGAGCCAGATTTAGCAGCTCCCGGTCGAGCACGGGCGCTTCATCCACTAAGGTCAGGATTTCGCGCGTGCCTTCGTCGGGCAGCTCATTATGGGTACGCAGCACAACGCCTGTCAGTCGACGCGAACCGAAGGGCGCCCAAACGCGGCTGCCGGCTTGGACCCGAGAACGAACCGTTAACGGAAGCTCGTATGTAAAGAGACGATCAAGCGGTACCGGCATCGCTACATCGCAGTACCGGAAATCGGCATCAGGCATCTGGATCAAACGTCTGGATCAAACATTCAG
>CAXUCT010000266.1:0-6625 GCA_964249415.1 uncultured Bryobacteraceae bacterium
GTGATACAGCGACGAATAGCGTGATTATTGAAGGACTAAGCTTCCCGCCAGGAACACAGAAGTTTAACGTGTATCGCGGGAACACGCCGCAGCTCTTGTATCGGATCGCAAATCAAGTAAGCGTCCTGGACGGCAACGGCAAACCCGTTAATACGTACACCGACAAGGGGATGCCTCCAAGCCCATTGATCCCACCGGCGGGGCCACCGGATGCGAGCTTTGATCACGCAAATTTTTATTGGCGATACGAATACAGCCCAGCATACGCGGCAGGAGCCTTCACAGCGACTACCATAGGCACTGAAGCTCAAGAGGAGTGGGCGACGCCTGGAGTTTATGTCGGCAAAGTGGTCCGCATCATCGAAGGCAAGGGGATGGGTCAGGAGCGAAGTATTGCCAGCAACGACGACACAACCCTCACGGTGAATCCCGCGTGGTCGGTGGTCCCGGACGCGACGAGCATGTTTGTTGTCACGGAAGGATCCTGGCGATTCGCTGCAGTCTCGGCAACCAGCCCCGTGCAATTCGAAATACCTTACCGGTTGGGAGACGCTATCCAGATCTCCGGCAGGGGAGCGAATGTAAATAATCAGGAAGGAACTCCCGACCTTTGTCCTTTGACGCGCTGGACGTTAGGACAGCAAGCGGTGGACGGAGGCATTCCCCCGATGCCAAAATTTGAGATTTCTGCGCCCGGTGGGGGCGATGTAGTGCTCCATGACATCGGATTCGGCAACGGTTCAGACAGCCCGCCGCCAAATACAGAATCGATCTCAACCGGAACGTTGCAGTTGTTCTTTTGGAACGAGGTCGCTCAACCGCCGAACCCGTACGCTTTGTCTGCAAACCTCGACCAGACGACAAACACGTTTTCACCGGGCACAGTGCATTGGCCACCTCCTAGTTACACCATTCAGATCGGTTCGGAAATAATGGCGATCTTGTCCGGCGATACGGTAGCAAACACCTATACGGTCCAGCGAGCAGTGCTGCAATCCATTGTCGAAACTCATGCTGCGGGGGACGCAGTGCTGCATTTAGGTACATCCTTTGTAGTCGTGCCGTTCTCGCCGAACTTCTTCGGGAATAGCGCATCGTATAACTACATCCATACGTTCAGCCTGCCTGACGTGCGCATTTCCGCGGCCCAGTTTTTTGTTACCAATTCGTTTGGGGACAGCCCGACATTCGATCAATGCTCGACGGGCGCAGCGGATGGTGGGCTGCGTACGCTTTCGGGCGGCCAGTTCTCACTTCAGGTAAGCGGTTATTTAGCGACCCAACAGAATGTGGCTCCGCCTTTGACCATTGGCGATGTACCGCATGCGGTACGGGATGTCCGTGCGATCGTCAGCCAAGCAGCTTCAGGTTATGACATCAGCGTCGAGATACTGCAGAATGGCTCACAGTTTTGTAATTTGACCATCGCCGCAGGGAACACTTTATCCGGTATTACTGATGGAGTTAACCTGCCGTTTTTAGCGGGCGATGCGACTTTGACCATGAATGTCACACTGCAGCCAATGACTCCACAGCCCGCGTCACTGAGCCCAGGTCGCGACCTAACAGTAACTATTCGTCTTTGATTATGGCTGAGCAGATTTACAAACTGAGCCCACACCGAGACCTGCAATGTTATTTTCTGACTCCATCGGCGATTGCCGCTATGAGCCAGGCTCGCGAGAGTGGCTTTGTTCTCTCGGGAAGCTGGCGGCAGCAGTTCGACTGGGCGGTCGTGGAGTGGAATCGCGACAATGTTTTTGAACACCCGGCGCTTCGTTACCTGCCGGATGGCGATCTCAGCGGGTTGACGCTTACCTATCTGGAGCGGCGAACGGGCTGTGTTCCGGCTGAATCAAATCTGTATCCAGTTGTGGACTGGAACAATCTCCGCATTTGGGCTCCGAATGTTGAGGGTCTGCCAAATACTGCGGGTGTCACTGAAACGGTCTACCACGTCAATCTGGCCGGGAACCCCGTGTTGAACCAACCTTCTCTCATCGTGCCAACAAGTCAGGCGGAGTACTCGCCGGCAAGCGCAACGATGACGCTGACGCCGTCTTCGCTGGCAGCAGGGAGCCAGGTAGGGCTAGCTTGGCTGAACGAGTTCTACTTCTACACGCTAGTTGGAGGCTAGGACTTATCGACTATTGCTAAGGCTTTGCTAGCGAACATCAACGACCCCAATGCGGGAAGTCAGACGTTTCGGGCGAGTTGGAGTTCGACAGATCCGAATTCGATCACCATTACGTGGGATCCACAGTCCCCCGCCGCGCCATATCGGAACCTACTCGGAGCGAATGGAAACCGATTGGGAATGTACGGTTTTGCGTCCGGCGCGGCGAATGCGTGGCAGAGTCCGTACGCGACGTTTGCTGGGGGAGCATTTCCCTCCAGCTATCAAGTGACCATTCCTTTTGGGGCGCTCGCAGGTTACTACCAGTACTATGATGGGTCGGGCCATTTACAGACGCAGGCTGTACCTCAGATCCCCACTTCGCAGGCGCGGAAGGTACGTTGGACATGGGCGGCCGATCTGCAGGCTACTAGCTTTCAGCGAACTTCGTTCGAGGTAAGTATCAGTAACTGGACGGTAACGGGAACTAACCGAAGTTACTACGTGGCGGGACCCGGAAGCCGAAGGATTGAAGATAATGATACCGCCGTGTCCTATTCAGGTACTTGGACGCCGTTCACAGGCAATTACTCCGGAAGTACAATTCACGTGGCAGGAGCGACCGGCGCGTCTGTCAACGTCTCTTACACCGAGTCAGCCAACCACCAACTCTTCCTGGGTACACGACTGTTAAGTTCCGGTGGGACAGTCAGCATCGCCATCGACGGGGCTGCCGCTTCCGCGATCAATCTCGCCCTGAGCGGGGAAGATGTTTTGGCTCGGCATTCCTTAGGTACGATTGATGCGGGTAGCCATACCTTATCAATCACGCAGACTAGTGCTGGTTCGACGCAGTTCTGGTTCGATTTTCTGGAGATTGTATATCCGTCGACGACTTTGCCGGATTTCACTCGGCAGCCCCAATTAGCATTGGCAACGGATTGGGATACATATCATTCGCAATCGCTACCTGCGGAGCGGACAGCATGGCTTATCAATAAACTTGGCTTCTGCGGGCGAGTGGATCATTACGTCGGCGCGCTTTGGTTTTACGAATTGGTCAGGACGGGAACGCAGTATGCAACCGTGAGTGTAGGCGTGTCCAGAGTGGCGTCGGCGCCTGCTCTATCTATTGCAGAACTCAAGATTGATAGCACGTTGATCGATCATTCGCTCTTACCAAACGACACACCGGAGACGCTGGCGCTGGCGTTCGCGCTGCTGATTAACAACGGATCTAATTCTATATGGGCTAGCGCAAGCGGCGCAACGCTGACGATAACGGCTCGAGCTATGGGCACAGCAGGAAACGGGATTGGTCTCAGCCTAGGACCTAATAACGTGGCGCTGGGACTTTCGTCATCACCTATTCAGTTGAAAGGTGGGGTGGATGGAACTTCTTTCAAACTAGATCCAACTGATTCGCTTCAGAGCGCCCTAATGGCGACGACGCAGGGCTGGTGCACGGATCTGAGCGCAACGCCGCGAATTAATCGAGCAGCGTGGGACTGGCACGTTGCATACTTCAAAGCTCTTACAGGGTATGGGATCGAGGCTGTTGCTGCGTTCAGTACCGAGTTGGGTAACGGCGATCCTGCTGATCAGGTGGGCATCGCGCAGCGGTACTGGGATGGATCCCCGGTGATAGTGAATACACCCGCGGTGCAAACAAACTTTTCTCCAGCGGCTTTGGCCTACTGGGAGCAGGTCTATTTGGACATGGCGACGATTCAAGTTCAGGCAGGCATGGCGCCGTATCTGCAGTCCGGTGAAGTGCAATGGTGGTATCTCCCGAAGAGCATTACCGTGGATAACCAAACCGTCGATTCAATGACGTTCTATGACGCCTATAGTAAGCAGCAGTTTCTTGCTCAATATGGCCAGACTATGGCTCTGATTCAAGGTAACGACACGCCGGATCAGCACCCTAACGAAATGCTCTTTCTGCCCGCGCTCATCGGTACTTATACTGCGACAATCCGCACTGCGTTACAAGCGCAAAACGCCGGCTGCCGGTATGAGGTGCTTTATCCGACTGACGTTAATAATACGCCGCTGAATGAAGTGGTTAATTTCCCGACGGGCGATTGGACGCCGGCAAATCTCAACTGCCTTAAGACCGAGAGCTTTACCTTTACGGGCAGTTACCGTCTGGACTTAAGCACAACGTCGATAGGCGTAAGTGCGGCGAAAGGATTCCCCAATCCGCAGCGCAGCCATCTTGTTGGTATCAGCGACGCCCTTTCTTCCTGGATGAAAGAGGTAGACCTAGCGCAATCACAGGGGTTGGAATCGGTGGTGCTGTGGGCTCTGGATCAGTATTGTTTGATCGGGTACCCACCGCCGCCATTCATCAAGCTGGTGCGGAGCGGGCGCCAAGGTTGATCAGGCGGGCCATTGCCGGTCCGGCTACGGATAGTATGGTCGATTCATGATCTACGTGGTTGCCGTGTCCCTTGTGGTGCTGCTGTTATGCGGGATCACGGTATATAAATCGACTCAGGTTAAGAACGAAGCTGATTTTCTGGTTGCCGGGCGTAGCTTGAGGTGGCCGGTTCTGGTGTTCACGCTGCTATCGTCCTGGATCGGAGCTGGAAGCTTGCTTGCTGGCGCAGAGAATGCGTATCGCAACGGCTTTGTCGCGTTGTGGCAGCCACTGGGCGGCTGGCTGGGTTTAGTGATTGTTGCACTGATTGCGGGGAGGGCAAGGCAGTTTGCGCAGTTTACCGTGCCTGACCTGTTGGAAGCCAGATACAACCCTGCGGCGCGCGTACTGGGAACGATTGCCATTGTTATCTCTTGCACCATTATTACGAGCTACCAGTTTATTGGAGGCGGCGATATTGTTCATCTCATCTTCCCGCAAATTGCAAGAACGACAGGGCTCTACATCATAGCGGGGTTCGTGATCTTCTTTACTGCTGCGGCTGGGATGGCGTCGATCGCGTATCTTGATTTGGTGATTGGATCGCTTGTGACGGCCACCGTGATTGTGGCGGTGCCTGTCTTATTAGCACGCGTGGGGGGATGGAGCGTAGTTCGGCAGACTCTGCCTCCGACGCATTTCGAGGTTTTAGGGAATTACAGTTTAAGCGGAGCGATAGGGCTGGCGCTTCCCACAATGCTGTTGCTAGTGGGCAACCAGGGGATGTATCAGAAGTTTTTTTCGGCGCGTTCCGTGAGTGATGCCAGGAAGTCCGTGATCGGGTGGATCGTCGGTACGGTCACGCTTGAGACTCTGCTGGTCTCCATGGCCGTGATTGCCAGCGCTAAGCTGCATACGGATCGGCCGCGCGAAATCATTCCGCTCACCGCGAGGCAGGCACTGCCGTCTGTTCTGGGAGCGATCTTGCTCGGCGGCGTTTTGGCGAAGGTGATTTCGACAGCAAACAATTATCTTTTTTCGCCCGCTACAAATTTGATTCATGACGTTTATGCGCGATTCATCAATCCGGGAGCAAGTCAAAGGCGCCAGCTTTTAGTTTCCAGGATGATTGTCATCCTGCTAGGGCTTTTTGCAGTTCTTCAAGCGACACAGTTCGAATCGGTGCTGAAGGCGTCGCTCTATGCGTACACGGTTTACGGCGCGGCCGTGACACCGGCTTTAATGGCTGTATTCTTCTGGCGGCGAACCACTACTGCCGGCGCGATCACATCCATTCTGTTGGGTACTGTGGTCACGGTGGCGTGGGAACTGAGTCAGCAATATGGATCGATCGATGTGAAGACACGGACAGGAAGTGTCGACGCGATCTATCCGGCCCTGCTTGCCTCAGTGAGCAGTCTCATCGTGGTTAGTCTTTTGACACCACCTCCTGCCGCTGCTCAGGTTGCCCAGAGTGAACGGCTTAGAATCACTCCAGAGTGATTACAGACCGGATTCAAGAAGCTCTACGCGAAAGCGGCCTGGATGGCTGGTTGTTCTTTGACCATCATCGGCGGGACCCGCTGGCGTATCAAATATTAGGGATTCCCGACAACGTGTCAGTTTCCCGGCGCTGGTACTACTTTGTCCCGGCTCATGGCGAAGCGCGGAAGCTGGTGCATCGTATTGAGAGTGGTACCCTCGATGCACTTCCCGGGCGAAAAGACTTCTACTCGCGTTGGACCGATCAGCAGACCAAGCTTGGTGATCTGCTGGCGGGCTGTTCACGTATTGCTATGCAGTACTCGCCGCAGTGCGCCATTCCGTACGTTTCGCTGGTGGATGCGGGAACGTTGGAGTTGGTTCGCAGCCACGGCGTGGAAGTTATAAGTTCCGCTGACTTGGTTCAGCAGTTTGAGGCCAAGTGGACGGAAGACCAGCTCGCTTTGCACCTTCGAGCCGGTCAACTGGTAGACCAGACACGCGCGGATGCATTCCACTTCATCGCGGAGCACCTGCGGTCAGCGGCATTCGTCAGCGAGTACGAAGTGCAGCAATTCATCCGTTCGCGCTTCGAAGAGCAGGGCTTGACGACAGATCATGGACCAATCGTCGCGGTGAATGCGAATGCCTCCGATCCGCAC
>CAXUCT010000267.1:0-357 GCA_964249415.1 uncultured Bryobacteraceae bacterium
GGAGGAGGAGGAGGAGGCGGTGGTGCGCAGCGGGATCTTGCCCGCATGTTCGATCTGGAACTGGACACCAGCAAAAACCAGTACGAGACTGGACAGTCTGCGGCTTCAACGGCCGAAAAAGATCAGCAGAAAGCAATTGATGATGCTTTCGAGAAGCTGCAGATGCTTGCTAAACGGCAGCAAGAACTTGCGAATCAAAACGCTCAGCAGCAGGCATTTCAGCAACGTTGGCAAGAGGAGCAATTGCGACGGGAAGCGGAAGAGCTTCGGCAAGAAATGCAGCAGTTAGCGCAGAACTCGCAAGGGCAGCAAACGTCGAGCGCCTCCGGGAAAAAGGGCGAGGGGAGCAGTTATTCG
>CAXUCT010000267.1:367-2590 GCA_964249415.1 uncultured Bryobacteraceae bacterium
CCTTCGTCTTCCGCCTCCGCGTCTTCCCGCCAGAATCAACAGATGAAAGAGGCTCTCCGGCAGACTACAAATACTCTTCAGCGCGCAGAGGAGCAGATGCGTAAAGCGGTCAGCGAACATGATGCCGCGGCGCAACAGCGCGCCGCCGCGCAGCTTCGGGACGCACAGGAGACACTCGATAAAATGATGCACCAGCAAAACGGTAGTTCCGTATCCGACCTGGCGCAACGAGCCCAGCAGATTGCGGATGCTCAAAAAGGCTTGGCGGACAGGATGAAGAGCATGTACGGTGAGCAGGGGTCGAACGCTGCCGGGCGGCCTCGGCCTTTTGAAATGTCCTCAGAAAGCGCCTCTGCGGGTGAGGACGGAATGGCGGAAATGAATGATCCTGATAGCGTGCGGTTCGGCTATGGATTCAGGCGGCGGAATTGGCAGCAGGAGCTGATGCCGCGGCGCTCCGCAACGCAGCAGGAGAAAGCCATGGCCAATGATAAGGAGAAGCTGGGGCAACAATTGCAGCAGCTCCAGCAAGGAATCGAGCAGCAGGCGCAGACTATGGCTGGCGGGCAGCCTGAAGCGTCCTCCAAGTTGCGCAAGGCGCTCTCCGACGCGGAGCAGAAGGAACTCGCGCTGCGCATGCAGAAGGATGCGGAATGGATGCGGGAAGGTTATGGAGACCGCAATATACGAATGCAAGACGGGGTAACGGCGGCCCTGGAAGAACTCAGTCAACGCTTGCGAGACGTGCAGAAAGTCGTGGGCTCAGGCGACTCGATGGGACCGAAGGGCGGGGCCGATAAGGCGGCAGGCGAACTCTCTCAAGTGCGTGCTTTGAGGGAGGGACTGGAGCGTGCCTCGGAAGAATCGGCACAAGGGGCAGCCAGCCGAGCGGATTCGCAAGGTGGAAAAATGGGCGGCGAAGGAGCGCCGATGAGCCGGAATGACGTACGGGATGCCATCAAACAGCTCAATTCATTGCGAGCACAGGTGGACCCGCGTGACCGTGCGCTGGAGGGGTACATCGACGGTGCAATCGGAACCATGCAGCATCTGACAGGAGCGCAGGATGGGCTGCTCGATGGACGGATCAATCGCGCGGCAGCGATCAGCTTGGAGCGTTTAGAAGTTGAATTGAACAAGCGGTCGGTGCAGCGAAATCCGGAAGGAGCGCGCACCGGAGCAGCGGAAGCCTCGCCTGAGAAGTATCGTGACGCCGTAGCCGAATACTTCAAGAAGCTCAGCAAGTAGGCGTGAGCACTATCCGCTTCACGTAAGGGCACGCTAGTCTGAAGTTTCGTACCGCATGAGAACTTCAACGGCCGCTCTGCTGTTTTCGATTTCCCTCAGCTTTGCTCAAGCGCTCCCGCCGGAACAGCAGTTTCCGGAAGCAGATGCCCTTATCAATGAAGCCGTTCAAAGCGGCCTGATTCCCGGCGCCGTGCTAGTCGTGGGCCAAGGCGGCCACGTGGTTTACCGGCATGCATATGGCTCACGAGCGCTGGTACCTCACCGCGAGCCCATGACTGTAGACACCGTCTTTGATGCCGCTTCGTTGACGAAGGTGCTTGCCACGACTCCCTGCGTCATGAAGCTGTTCGAGCAAGGCAAGATCCGGCTGGATGATCCTGTGACGAAGTACCTGCCGGAGTTTCAAGGCGGGAAAAGCGATATCACGGTTCGGCTATTGATGACGCACTTCTCCGGACTGCCACCGGACTTGATTTTGAAGCCTCGCTGGAGCGGATACGAGACGGGCATTCAAAAAGCACTGACTATGGCACCCATGAATCCGCCAGGCGCGCGTTTCGTCTACAGCGACGTTAACTTCATTCTGATGGGCGAAATTGTAAGACGGCTCTCGGGTGAAACGCTATCCCAGTTCGCGCATGAGCAGATTTATGCGCCGCTCGGAATGAACGACACCGAATTTCAACCCCCGGCTTCGTTGCGCCCGCGCATAGCGCCCACAGAGATGGACGCCGACACCGGGCAGCCGCTACGCGGCGTGGTTCACGATCCGACATCGCGCTATATGGGCGGAATAGCGGGTCACGCGGGCGTGTACACAACAGGAGATGATTTAGCAAAGTACGCCGAGATGCTGCTGGGCATGGGCCAGGGCAATGGAGTGCGCATCCTGCAGCCTGCAACCGTGAAAAAATTTACTGAGCCGGCGAGCCCCGCAGATCAGCCGATTTTACGCGCGCTGGGGTGGGATATGGA
>CAXUCT010000267.1:2600-6623 GCA_964249415.1 uncultured Bryobacteraceae bacterium
ATTGGATCGTACGGCCACACGGGTTATACGGGGACTGAGATGTGGATGGACCCCGCGAGCAACTCGTTCGTGATTCTGTTGACCAATGTGGTGCATCCCAACGGAGTAAAGTCCCTCAGTTCACTGCGGTCGCGTTTGGCCACTGTAGTGGCAGCCTCGTTCGGCCTCACTGAGCCGCAAACCGTTTCGCTCACCAGCTACAACGAAACGATCATCGGCGCCGGAATTCACCGTGTTGTGAATCGGAATGCAAGGACGCTAACAGGTCTGGATGTACTCGAGCAGGATGGATTCGCCTCCCTAAAAGGCAAGCGCATTGGATTGATCACAAATCAGAGTGGCCTGGACCGCGCCGGCCATCGCAGTGTGGACGCGATGCTCGCCGCAGGTGTTCAGGTGACTGCGCTGTTCTCGCCGGAACACGGCTTAGCCGGAACGCAAGACTCAGACGTGGCAAGTGGGAAGGACGCGCAAACGGGTCTGCCGATTGTGAGTCTTTACCAGCCGAAGCAGCGGCGGCTTACGGCCGATCAGATGCAGAATCTGGACACCGTTGTGTATGACATCCAGGACGTGGGCGCGCGATTTTACACCTATTCGTGCACGATGCTGTACGCACTTGAAGAAGCCTCAAAAGCGAGGAAGCCGTTCTTCTTGCTGGACCGGCCGAACCCTATAACCGGAACGCACGTCGAGGGCCCTGTTTTACAGAACGATTGGCAATCGTTTACCGGCTGCTACGACCTCCCGGTACGGCACGGCATGACTCTGGGCGAGCTCGCCACGATGGCTAACTCTGAGCGGCACTGGGGCGCCGACCTGCACGTGATCAAGATGAAAAACTGGCAGCGCGGGGATTGGTTTGATGCAACGGGCCTGACGTGGGTGAACCTGTCGCCCAATATGCGCAGCTTGAACGCGGCGCTGCTTTATCCAGGCCTGGGAATGCTGGAAGCCAACGCTGGCTATTCCGTGGGACGCGGAACGGATGCCCCGTTCGAGCAGGTGGGTGCAGATTGGATAGACGGAACCGCCTTGGCGCAATTCTTGAATGCGCGATTTATTCCAGGGGTGCGAGCCTACCCTACGCGATTCCGGCCGTCTTCATCGAATCTACAGGGTATGGACATTGGCGGAGTACGCTTCGTGATTACCGACCGGGAAGCGTTTGATAGCACCCGCCTGGGTATCGAACTGGGGGCCGCCCTTCAAGCACTGTTCCCTGGAAAGATAAACTTTGAAAAGTGCCGCTTCCTAATTGGGGATCACGATATTTTGACGGAGCTGCAGCAAGGGAAGGATGCTGGCGCCATATGGTCTCAAGCACAAGAACAGGCAGGCCGGTTCGCAGCGCGCCGTAGACCTTACCTGCTCTATTGAAAAATGCGCGCCCCGTTAGGCTTCCGCAGGATGAGCCGTTTGCTTCGTCTTACTTCCTGGGGGACGGCCGCGACGCCGGCCTTCAGAAATGGCTGTCGAGGTCTCGGACTGGTTGTCCTCGCTGAAAGACGCTGCTACCGCGGTGGCATCTTTCAACCATGAAGGAGGACGGCCTCGCCGGCGGCCCCGACCGCGTGCCAGTCGTTCCAGGGTCAGAATCGCTTCTTCAATCTGCTCCCGCTCGAGTCGAAGCTCGGCGAGCATTTTGTCAACGTCCAAAATCGTCTCCTCCTCAGGTTGGGCGCCAGGGCTACTGGGGCAGTGTTTTACGTTCCTGTAAAACACCTGTTCCAGAGGCAGTTTAATTCGAGTTTGGAAGTAAATACAAGATAAGTAGAGGCGTTTAATCTGAAAATGGTTCTAGTAGTACCATCCCATTTGTTCAGCACGTTAGAAATGCAGAGAACAGTTTTAGTGAGTAGTCCTAATGGTTGCGTCTTTTCCAATAGAAATAGAACGGTACTCCAATGGCCATGAGTGCGAGGCCCATTAGCGATTCGCGCGGCCTGGTCTGGAATGTGCTTACCAATAAGAGGCTAGCGACTCCTATGAAAAGTACTGGAACATACGGAAAACCAATTACCCGATAAGGGCGCACAAGATCCGGCCTTTTTCTGCGCAACACGAATACGGAAAGGGCGGTCAATAAGTACAAAATCCAGCTCCCGAAAATAACGAAATTGTACAGATCGTCATACCACCCGCTCAGAACCACAATGCAGGACCAAAGACAGAGCAGAATGATAGAGTTTCCAGGCGTCTTGAACCTGGAATGAACGACGGCGGCCGCGTGGAAAAACAGGCCGTCGCGCGCCATGGCGTATGGGACTCGCGAACCGGAGAGAATAGAGCCGTTGAGCGCCGCGAAGATCGAAATTAAGACCGCCACAGTAATTGCCTTCGCGGCTGCGGTTCCGTACAGGGTTTGCATCATGTCAGCCGCAACGCGGTGACTGGCGCCGACTTGCTGCGGACTAAGAACGTAGAAGTACGCGACGTTGACCAGGATGTAGGTGGCAATTACCGCACCCGTCCCAACAATGAGAGCGCGTGGAAGATTTCGCGCCGGGTCGCGGATTTCAGAAGACACCATGCTGACGTTATTCCAACCGTCGTAGGCCCACAACGCGCTCACCATGGCGGCGAAGAATCCCGCCATGCCACCAAGACTAGGCACGTTTGATCCGAAATGCGAAAAATCCCCTTTCCCCGAGAAGATGCCAATGAAAATAATTCCGGCGATGAGGAGCATTTTGATCGCCGTAACGATGACCTGCAGGTTGCCGCCAGAGCGAACGCCAACATAATTGACGCCTGCTAGAAGCAGGATGACTGCAATAGCCACCAGTTGACCGTAATGAATATCGAGCAAGGCACGGCCGGGGCCTATGTGCCACGGCAGAACCAGCACTGATCTGGCCAAAACGGGGAGAAAGGCAGTTAAGTAGATATAAAAACCGGCTGCAAGCGTGGCTATGGAACCACTTTTTGCAACCCAGAACTGCGTCCAACCGTATAAAAATCCCCAGAACGGACCATAGGCGGCGCTGAGATAGACGTACTCGCCGCCAGCTTCGGGCATGGCGGCAGCAAGTTCAGCATAGGTTAACGCACCGAAAAGGCTGAGGAGCCCCGCAATAGCCCAAATCAGAAAAAGCTTTTCAACCGACCCGAGATACCGGATCATGGCCGAAGGCACAAGAAATACACCGCTGCCAATTACCGTTCCAATGACAATGGAGATTGCGCTCCATAGGCCCAATACTCTCTGTAGTCGCGGGCCAATTCCTTGGACGTGCCGTTCCGGATCAAGCGGCAACTCGAACGAACTCTCTTTCGCGTATTACGAAGCTGGTGGCGTAACCGACAACGAACGTTACAGTAGAACCTGCAAGAACATACCATGTGTAGGCAACCTGGCTACGAAAGAGCAACAGCGTGGCTAGGAAGCCCGCTGTCATGCCGACGATAGCGGACCATTCGCCTGGACGCTTGGTGAGAATACCAAGAAGGAAGACCCCGAGCAGAGCGCCGTACAAGACAGAGGCGATCGAAAGGCCCGCTTCCAACACACGCCCCCAATGGCGAGCCGCTAAACTAACGCCAAAAAGAATCACGCCCCAGGCGACTGTGGCCCATTGCGCCAGGCGCAGGTAATAGGATTCAGAGTGGTGCGGCCGCAAAGGCTTGAGAAAATCCATGATTGTAGTGGATGCAAGCGCATTAAGTGCGGCGCTCAGGTTCGACATAGCAGCAGCTAATATGGCGGCCATAACCAGACCGGCTATACCTATAGGCAAATGGGTCCAAATGAATTCGGGGTAGGTTCGTTCGGGAATAGCCGGCGCGGGCCGCCCGGCGTCTTTATAAATTACCCAGAGCACGACACCAATGACGAGAAACAGCGCGAATTGAAAACAGATCACGAACCAGCTGGATAGGAGCGCCACGCGGCTGGCACGCTCGTTTTTGGCGGACAAGAGTCTCTGAACCATCAACTGCTCTGTTCCATGGCTGGCCGTTACCAGGAAACACCCCCCGAGCAGACCGGCCCAGAAGCTATAGGCCCGGTGAAAAAAAGCC
>CAXUCT010000268.1:0-289 GCA_964249415.1 uncultured Bryobacteraceae bacterium
ACCATTGTGGGACTGACGCTGGTTGACCGCAGCGGCCGCAAGTTCCTGCTGACGGTCGGCACGGCTGGTATCATCCTCTCGCTTGTCAGTACCGCATTGCTCTTCCGGCACAATGAGAAGTCGACTTTGGATTGCCGCGATGCCCTTCAACAATTAGTCAATCCGGACCAAACGCTCAACCTGCGCTTCGATTCCGCCGAAGCCAAGAGTCTTCTGGCTACCAAAAGTAATCCGGGCAACGCCATCCAGTCAAATCGCGCAGCGCTCACGGTCGTCTACGCGTATGGGG
>CAXUCT010000268.1:299-6620 GCA_964249415.1 uncultured Bryobacteraceae bacterium
TCACTGCGGCGACCAACGTCGCGCGTTCTGACGATCCGGCTGCATCCGCTGTGAAGATTACTCGCGCCAGTGCTGTACCCGCGAACGGCGTGGAAGCGTTCTTCAAGAACCCATCCGCGAACCTGGATGCCGCCCGCACAGCTCCTCTCAAAATCGAAAAAGCCTCGCTGAGCGCGGTGCCCGATTCACAAAATGGTTGGTTCATTGCAATCGGCCTCTATGCGTTCATGGCCTTCTACGCTATCGGTCCCGGCGTTTGCGTGTGGCTTGCGCTTTCGGAACTCATGCCCACGCGGATTCGCTCGAATGGAATGAGCATCGCCCTGGTGATCAACCAGGTAGTCTCCACCACTCTGGCCGCTATCTTTCTTCCCATCGTCAGCAACTACGGATACTCCACGATGTTTTTCTTGTTCTCCGGCTTCACGGTGATTTACTTCATTACCGCTGTGTTCTTCCTGCCGGAAACCAAAGGCAAAACTTTGGAAGAAATAGAAGCCCATTTTGCAGCCTCTGGGAGAGGTTCGGCCGCTACAACTTAGGTGCTTCTCAATCGTGCCATTTCCTCCTGTTGAGCAACAGCTCACGTACATCAAGAAAGGTCTTGCTGAATTGATTCCCGAGGAAGAACTACGGGAACGTTTGCTCCTCTCCGCCAAAGAGGATCGCCCTCTGCGCGTGAAAGCCGGCTTTGATCCCACCGCGCCCGACCTTCATCTCGGCCATACCGTGTTGCTGCGCAAGATGAAGCACTTTCAGGATCTCGGCCACACCGTCATCTTCCTGATTGGTGAGATGACTGGGCTGATCGGTGATCCCACCGGTCGCAATCTCACGCGACCGCCCATGACACGCGAAGAGATTGGACGCAACGCCGAAACCTATAAGGCACAGGTCTTCAAAATTCTCGATCCCGAAAAGACTGAGCTGCGCTTCAACGCCGAATGGCTTGCGCCGTTGACTTTTGAGGACATGATCCGCTTGTGCTCGAAATACACGGTGGCGCAGCTCCTAGAACGGGAGGATTTCAGCAGACGCTTTAAAGAGAACACGCCTATCTCGGTTCACGAACTGCTCTATCCGTTGGCTCAAGGCTATGATTCCGTTGCGCTCCGCTGCGATGTGGAAATGGGTGGCACAGATCAGAAATTCAATCTGCTGGTAGGCCGCGAACTGCAAAGAGACTACGGTCAGCCGCCGCAGATCGTCGCCACCGTGCCTCTTCTCGAAGGCCTTGACGGCGTCGAAAAGATGTCGAAGTCGAAGGGCAATTACATCGGCATCACGGAACCGCCTAATGTCATGTTCCGCAAAGTCATGCAGATCAGCGACGCACTGATGTACCGCTACTACGAACTGCTGACCGACATGCAGATGGACGAGATCAAGCTGCTGCGGGAGGATGTGGCAGCTGGACGAAAAGACCCCATGGAAGTGAAGATGGAGCTCGGCCGCCGCATCGTTGCCGATTTTCATTCCCCCGTCGAGGCCGATGCTTCGCGCGAAGCCTTCGACCGCGAGGTGCGGCAAGGGCTGGAACCCGCCGATACAGAACTGGTGGATCTGCCGCCGCAGGCCTCGACAGCGAAAGGAATTCGCGTCGACAAGCTAATCGCCCTGATCGGCTTGGCGGACAGCGTCACCGATGCCACGCGCAAGTTGAAAGCCGGTGCGATAGAGATCAACGGCCGCATCCAAAACGACCTCTTACTCGCCAATGCAATTGGCGTGCTGATTCTCCGCGTCGGCAAAAAATGGAAGCGCGTGAAGATCGCTTAAGCTTTTTTCTCCAACCGAGCAGCGCGCGGCACTGAACGCAGCGTTCAGCACCGTAATCGGGAACTTGACCACAAGCGGAAACGATGTGTTCCCCGGTGCTATCATCGCGAGTATTCGGAAAAAAGAGACAGAACGGATGACCGCATTTCGCAAGCAAATTGTGCCGGCTCAAGTGATGCCGATGCAACTTCAACCCCGGTAGCATGCAATGCATGGCTTGCGATAAACGGAGCTGAATTGAGGAGAAGGATCGCAATTTGTTGCTTTAGCTTTTTGGGGATAGGTTCACGCTCGTGGCCGCAAACTGAAAGCGTTGAGGTCCATGTTAGCTACACGCAGGGAACATTAGATATTGCACAATTTAACGGCGCAGGGATTTACGCGCTGGCGCCGCCCGAAGGAGGTCGGTTACACATCCCAATATCCTCACAGGATCCCCAGGTCAATGCTTTTGTTTACCAGCAAGGCTGTCAAGTGGAGGAGATTCGGTAAGCAACGTTTCGGCCCAATCCTCTCGACCGATTGAGGTTCCATGTGTTCCGGCGAAGATGCTTGACCTGAACATCGCAATCAAAAATCCCCAAGATCTTCGATCTGATGAATTAACG
Organism: uncultured Bryobacteraceae bacterium; assembly: GCA_964249415.1. Classification (GTDB taxonomy): domain Bacteria; phylum Acidobacteriota; class Terriglobia; order Bryobacterales; family Bryobacteraceae; genus Bog-105. The sequence goes on from CAXUCT010000268.1 coordinate 2,687, forward strand.
GCCAACATCTCTTATAGCGGTTGGCGAGTTCGTGTCCAGGAGGACGGAGTGGAGGCGCACGAAGCCCTCCGTTTTCATCTGGGCAGGTTTGAGATTTCGGAGAGAAAAGAAGTACATGCGAGCGTTCCGGATTTTGCAAACGATCCGGTTTTGATTCACGCGGTCAAGTTCGGAGAGTTAGAGATCGCGGTCGATGAGGATCGCGGATTTCATACCCTGGGGAACCTTTTTGTTCCAAGCGGATCAAAGCCCGGGCGGTCTACCGACGTAGTGCAAAACGTAAATCAGCCTAGCAGGATGGGGATGGGAGTAGACGGAGCGCTTTCGGTAGTGAGTGAGTATCCGAATCCGGTACGGCTTCAATTTGTGCCTCAACACCCATAAGTCAGGGCAATTTGCACTTTCAGGATCTCGGCCACCGTCATCTTCTTGATCGGCGAAATGACTGGGCTTATCGGCGATCCGACCGGCCGCAATCTCACGCGACCGCCCATGACACGCGGAGAGATTGGACGCAACGCCGAAACCTATAAGGCGCAAGTCAAAATTCTCGATCCCGAAAAGGCTGAGCTGCGCTTCAACGCCGAATGGCTTGCGCCGTTGACTTTTAAGGACATGATTCGCCTGTGCTCGAAGTACACCGTGGCGCAACTCCTGGAGCGCGAGGACTTCAGAAATGGGCGCTTCCGTTCCGCTCTCCTCGCAACGCCACGCCACAGCAACTCACAGCTCTACCCTTTTTCAAGCCACCCTGACCCCGCGTTTTGCAAGCGTTCACAGTTTGAAAAAATAAACTCTTCCTGAACGCGCTCAATCACTTACTGCTCAGCATCAGCCCCCACAGTGCCCGCTCACTTGCGTCGCCGTGCTACGCTCCCTGCCGGGCAAGAACGGGTTCCGCCTTCTCTTGCCAGTTCAATTTGGAGACATAACTCTCATGACACCTCGTCAAGCCCGCAGAGAACGCCGCGAAGCCGAGCGCAAAGCCAAGAAACTGGAAATCAAGAAGAGCCGCCTCGCCGATGCCCATCCGCTTACCGCTCCGGAAGCCTATCCGGAAATTCAACCCCGCTGGAATCCCGAGCTCGAAGACGAGTTCCCGCGCCAAGTGCAGATTCGCAACAACGCCATGCTCGATCGCGTAGCGCTCCAAGCCGGCCTTCCCCTCCCGCCCCCCGGTCCAGACCCGGGCGGCGACATCGAAAGCCTGCGCCGGCGCTTACTCTCGGGAAGAAAAACTGCTGCCGCGCCCCAGCCGCCCGCAAACCCCAATGCAGCTGGCTTCGTTTCGCAAACCGCACCCGTTAATCCGAACCGTCGCGCCGAAATCAACCGTAAGAACGCCCAGCTCTCTACCGGGCCCCGCAGCCCAGAAGGGAAATTGGCTTCGTCTCGCAATGCAACTAAGCACGGCCTAGCCTCCGGCCAACTCATCGTTCCCGGCGAAGATCAGGCCGCCTTCGACGCCCTCCTTCACGACTTCATCGAAGAACATCAGCCTGCCACTCCTACCGAAAAACTCCTGATTAAAGAAATGGCCCAGTCCCACTGGCTCACGCAACGCGCCATTCGCCTGCAAAATCAATGCTTCACTGCTGACGGAGTAAATGAAAAGCAGCTAGCCCTCTTCCTGCGCTACCAAACCACGCATGAGCGCGCTTTCTATAAAGCATTGAACACTCTCCTCAAGATCAAGAACATTGGGTTCGTTCCGCAGCGAAGCCCAAATGCCACGGCACGCGCTGGGTTCGTTCCGCAGGCCGCCCTTGCCGAGACCCTAAACACTGGCTCCGTTTCGCACGCAGCCAGCGAATTGCGTTCCCCCACAGGAAGTGGGCTCGCCGGACCTGCACAATAGACCCGAGCTTCATCGCCGCGACCGTGCTTGATAGTATTCGAATGCCTTGCCGAAACATTCAACTTACTTCTTTCTCCTCTGTCTGGGCGCGCTTACATGCATGATGGAGGGTAAACAAACTGTTAGCTCAAGCTTAGGCGCGTTTGATGGACACCAGGATATTGGAATCACTCCTAAGCCCGGCACAAGCGAGTACGATGCGGCAAAGGGCCGCTATCGCGTCACCGGAGGCGGCGCGAATATCTGGGGGAAGGCGGACGCTTTTCAGTTTGTGTACACGAAGCTGTCCGGAGATGTCACCTTGACTGCGGACGTGAGCTTCGAAGGCACCGGCGTAGAGGAACATCGCAAAGCGGCGCTGATGATCCGGCAGAGCCTGGATGCGGATTCCGCATATGCCGATGTGGCGGCGCATGGAAGTGGTCTCACTTCTCTGCAGTATCGGACTGAGGCGGGTGCGGCGACCCGGGAAGCGCAGTCGGACTTGAAGGGGCCGATGCGCATTCGTATTGAGCGGCACGGGAACCAGTTCACCATGGCGGCGGGGAGCCCGGGCGGAGAGATGAAGCCGAGTGGACCGGTGACGGTGGCGTTGCATGATCCGGTATACGTGGGTTTGGCGGTGAGCGCGCACAATGCGGATGTTCTGGAGACGGCCGTCTTCTCGCATGTGACTTTACAGAAAGCGGTGAAAAGGACGAACGTATCGACTTACAACCTGGCCAGTAAGTCAGTAAAGGTGATTGCGGTAGTAGACGGCTTAGTGGAAGCGCCGAACTGGTCGCCTGATGGAAAGTATCTGCTGGTGAATGCCAAAGGCGATCTGTTTCGGTTGCCTCTAGAGGGCGCCGGTCATGATCTGCAGAAGATTGATTTAGCTGGGATTACGGATTGTAATAACGACAAAGGATTTTCTCCCGATGGAAAGCTGATTGCGTTTTCCTCTGGGGCAGCCGGGCACGGCTCGCAGGTTTACACGGTGGCGGCAACAGGAGGAACACCAAAGATGGTGGTATCGGAAACGCCGAGTTACTTTCACGCGTTCTCGCCGGATGGGAAGTGGCTGGCGATAGTGGCGCAACGTGCTAAGAACTTTGACTTATTCCGACTGCCGGTAAGTGGAGGGGCGCAGCAGCGACTCACTTCGAGTTCTGGATATGATGACGGGCCGGATTACTCTCGAGATGGGAAATGGATTTACTTCAATTCCGACCGGTCGGGCAAGTGGGAGATCTGGCGGATGCCGGCGAAGGGTGCGGGGCCAGGGGATAAGAAAGCTCAGCAGGTTACAAACGACGAACAGGAGAACTGGTTTCCGCATTGCTCTCCGGATGGTAAGTGGCTGGTGTTTGTCGCGTTCCCGAAAGGCACGGCGGGTCACAACGATCATTTAAATGTGCAGTTGCGGATGATGGCGCTGCCAAGTAAGCGGATCGAGCACGGGGCCGTTCAGACGTTGGCGGAGTTTTTTGGGGGCCAGGGGACGATTAATGTCATTTCTTGGGCGCATGACTCGAGTAAGTTTGCATTTGTGAGTTACGAGCAGTAAAGGTCTTCATCCTCAACTTGTGCAGCGTTACGGAAGCGGCCCTTTTTTAGATAAAGTGAGGTTATGACAGCAGTGGAGGCTTACGAATTGACGACGCAAGGCGGAGCAACGGACTTCACGCGGTTGATCAAAGCCTGTGAAATGTTTGGTTCTTACTGCCTGGTCGGTGGTCTGGCCGTCAACTGCTATGTCGAACCCGTGTATACGTTGGATGCGGATCTGGTGATGACCGCGGCGAGTCTCCCGAAGTTGGCTGTGTATCTGCGAGACGAAGGGTTCAAGACGGAAGAGCATCAGCATTCGCTAAACGTCCTCGCGCCTGGGAGTGAACTCCGGATTCAGTTCACTACAGACGAACGATACCAGGCATTCCTGGACCGTGCTGTTGAAGCAGAGGTGCTGGGGGTTCGTATGAAGATCGCCACCTTGGAAGACGTCACGCAGGGAAAACTCTGGGACTACGGTGATCCACAGCGACGGTTGAGCAAACGTAAAAAGGACGAGCTAGATCTCATCCGGCTCGCGGA
>CAXUCT010000269.1:0-459 GCA_964249415.1 uncultured Bryobacteraceae bacterium
CATATGAACCCCTTGCAAGAACCCGAAGCAGCCCGTCGGGGACACTTCGGGCTAGCCGTTCGCACAACCGCCAGCGTCCAAGGTGCAGGCGTGTCCCCTCCCGAACTGCCCAGGCCCGAATTTTGCAAGTCGCTCATATAGACTCAAGATTAACGCTGATGCCCCAGCCGTCCTGCACGTTTTCCGACGGTTCTCGTCTCTTCTTTGTAGGAGAATGCAAAGGCGAAAGAGTAGTCCGGCGGGAAGCGCTTCGTGCGCAGTTATACTCGAGAGCCCGGAGGAGTCTGTGAAAGACCCTCTCTCCCCTACCTCCGACTCCCAAATTCAGACCGAATCCGATCTGCAAACGCAGTTTGTCCAGCAGAATCTGCGGCGCATTTTTCTGCTGATTTATCGCATTGTGGGCAGCGTTGACGATGCCCAGGATCTTACCCAGGAAACTTTTATTAAAGCACTCCA
>CAXUCT010000269.1:469-1131 GCA_964249415.1 uncultured Bryobacteraceae bacterium
CTCCAGCGGCAGTCGCAAATCATAGATCTCGAAAGCGCCGGCCACTGGCTTTCGCGCATCGCCGCGAATACTGCCATCGATTATCTCCGCCGCAAAAGGAGATTTACTTATACAGACGTCAGTGAACTCGCCGAAACGCGCAAGTCCCCCATTGACAGTCCAGAACAGATCCTGCTTCGGGGCGAGCGCAAGTTGCAGCTGGATGGCGGCCTCGCCGGTCTTACCGAACGCGAGCGCATGGCTCTTTTGCTCCGCGACGTGGAAGATATGCCCGCCGAGCAGGTGGCCGCACAAATGAACTGCTCCATGGCAACCGTTCGCTCCCACATCGCCAACGCCCGGGTCAAGTTCAAGCGCTATCTCGAAGGAAGGAATTTGTCATGAGATACCGAGCCGCGTTGGCACAACTTCATCCCAGTATCCAAACCCTGTCCTTATATTCAGGCCGCGACTTGCCGTGGACGACACGTTGGAACGTGGCCCATCATCTCCGGCGTTGCAGCCATTGTGAGCAACAAGTAGCCACGTTCCGCTCTTCGCAGTCAGAGTTGCGACGCCAGGCCAGCGCCCAGACACTAACAGGCTTTGAAGCCATTGCCGATTGGAATCGGCTCGAGCGTGAGATGCTCGGCAATATAGCTGTCGGTGTCGCCGCCGCACGT
>CAXUCT010000269.1:1141-6593 GCA_964249415.1 uncultured Bryobacteraceae bacterium
GATAACGTAAGACACGGCCCCGCTTTCTTATGGCGCTTCGCTTTTCTCGCAGCCATAATTGCACTCTTTGCCGCCGGCTGGGTCACGCATATTCCCAAGGAACAGACCGACCACCTCACCACCTCGCTTCGCCAATTCATTGGCCTTGAGCCACGCGATCTTTTCGGTACCGTCGTTCGCACTACTCCTGAAGGCGTTGCTGTCCGTGGGCAAGGCGCTACTTTAACCATCATGCATCCGCCTTCCGCCATGGTTTCCCTTTCCGGCAGTTCGGGCGTCGCGGCTCGTTATGTTGACGAACAGACGGGTCAGGTGACCATCACCACCGTCTATGGGCAATAAAATCAAATGGACGGCCGCTGCGCTGCTGCTTGCCATAAGCGCCGCCATCTGCGCCTCTGCGCAGGAAACCGGACGCTGGCTGGACGTGGAGTTCCCACACGACTCCCCGGTTCTGCCCGTATCCGTTGATTTAGGTCCCACCACTCCGCGCGTGAGGGGTGCCTCCATGGCACTCAATCTTCATGCCTCGCTTATCCTTCGCAACATCGGAACTAAAGTCATCTCGGGTTTGACTCTCCGCGTGGAAGCCGACGATCTTACTCCCTCCGGTAAGGGCTCCGTCACCGTTCCCAGCTTGGAGATTCAGCCCGGAGAAGTGTTCCCCGTCCGCGTTGAAATGGAGCTGTTGAGGCCTTTCAACGTCTCAAGAAAAGAAGGCGCTCTCGTTCAAGTTTCGCTCGATTGCGCGCTCTTCAAAGACCTTTCCTCCTATGGTCCCGACCGTGTCAAGTCCCGCCGCGCCTTGCTGGTATATGAGCTCCAGGCCCGCCGCGATCGCCACTACCTGGCGCTTCTGTTGCAAGGCGGCCAACTAGCGCAATTGCGAGAAGAGTTGAACTTCGGCTTGCAAGACTTCCATCCGCAGCAGCTAGGCTTTGAGCTCCTGCAAAATGGACGCGCCCCTTCCCGTAGTGAGAAGCCGATCAACGTGGGTGCAGTCTCGTTCCACAGTTCACCCGTTCAGCCTATGGGCGGCGCCGCGCGCGTCGCTGGTAATGAGGTGCGGGCGCCTCAAATAGAGGTCAAGAATACATCGCAATTTACCGTCCGTAGCATCGAGATGGGGTGGATCATAAGAGACGACCGCGGCAAAGACTTCGTTGCCGGATCCATGCCTTCTACCCTTGAGCTCGGACCAGTTCAGATGGGCACGATGACCGAACCCGGCACCCTGCGGTTCTCTCATTCGACGGGACAACCCATGATCATTGGCGCTCTGCTGGCGTTCGTCAGCGACGTCGAATTTGCTAACGGCAAACTATGGATTCCCTCGCGCGTGGATATCGAGGAAGCCACCGGCGATCCCATACTCCGCCGCGCCCTCGCCACATCGCCGGAGCAGCAGCGCCTCGCCGACGTCTACCGCAGGAAAGGCATCGCCGGTCTCGCCGAAGAGTTGAGGAAGGTAAACTAGCCAATCATTCCGCGCTTGCTAGACTAGAGAGGTTTCGGGGCGTGGCTCAGCCTGGTAGAGCGCCTGGTTCGGGACCAGGAGGCCGGAGGTTCGAATCCTCCCGCCCCGACCAAATTTCCCACCTTCGAATCTTCGAGTCTACGTCAAGAGCGTACTAGCAGTCCTGAGGTTGGGCGTATACGTTCGACTCAGCTTACTGGCGATTTTAGCTTTATAATGGGGAACCACCCAAGTTTACGCCAAGGAACGTAGTGTCTAAATCAGCTTTAATCACAGGAATTACCGGTCAGGACGGCTCTTATTTGAGCGAATTGTTGCTCTCCAAGGGATATGCCGTTCATGGGATAGTGCGGCGGAGTTCGAGTTTCAATACCTCGCGGATTAACCACATTTACGAGGATCCCCACGAGGCGGGACGAAGATTGGTGCTGCATTATGCCGATCTCACCGACTCTACTGGACTTAGGCGGGTGGTCGAAGCTGCGCGTCCGGACGAAATCTATAACCTCGGGGCACAATCTCATGTGAAAGTTTCATTTGAGAACCCGGAGTACACAGCTGATGCGGATGGAATGGGCACGCTGCGACTGCTGGATTCTGTGCGCGATCATGTAGAGCATACCGGACGACAGGTTAGATTTTATCAAGCAGGTTCGTCGGAAATGTTCGGTGCGGCAAAACCGCCGCAGAGTGAGGCCACGGCCTTTTATCCACGCAGTCCGTACGCGGTATCAAAAGTAGCGGCGCACTGGTATTGCATCAACTACCGCGAAGCTTACGGCCTCTTCATCACGAATGGAATTTTGTTCAACCACGAATCACCCAGACGCGGCGAGACATTCGTTACCAGAAAGATCACCCGTGCCGTGGGGCGCATTAAGGCGGGATTGCAGCAGAAATTATACCTTGGCAATCTGGACGCGAAGCGAGACTGGGGATTCGCAGGCGATTATGTCGAGGCGATGTGGAGAATGCTCCAGCACTCCGAGCCCGGCGACTTTGTGGTAGCCACAGGGGAAGCTTATTCAGTGCGGGAGTTCCTGCAAGAGGCATTCTCACACGCGGGACTCGCCTGGGAACAGTATGTGGAGATCGACCCCAAGTATTTCCGTCCTACGGAAGTAGATTACCTGTTGGGGGATGCGAGCAAGGCGCGCCAAGCGTTGGGATGGGCCCCGGCCACCAAGTTCCAGCAATTGGTTCGCATGATGGTGGATTCAGATTTGCGGTTGGCTCAGGAAGAACAACTAGTTTACGAAAGCAAGTTTGTGGCGCCGACAGGCATCCGGATATAACGTGGAAAAGTCGAGTAAGATCTTCGTCGCGGGACACCGCGGCCTGGTGGGTTCCGCTATCGTGCGGCATTTGCAGGAACAGGGATACCAGAACTTAATTCTGCGGTCGCGCAGCGAGCTTGATCTGACTTCTCAACAAGCTGTTGACGGATTTTTCGCCTCAGACTTACCGGAATATGTGTTCTTAGCGGCCGCCAGGGTCGGTGGCATCGTGGCCAATTCAAAATACCCGGCCGATTTCATTCGCGATAATCTTGCCATCCAGTTGAACGTGATCGACTCCGCCGCGCGCCATGGAGTCAAAAAACTGCAGTTCCTTGGATCGTCCTGCATTTACCCCAAGTTCGCGCCGCAGCCGATGAAGGAAACAGATCTTCTTACGGGTGTCCTGGAACCGACTAACGAGTGGTACGCGATTGCAAAGATAGCCGGCATCAAACTTTGTCAAGCCTATAAAGCCCAGTACGGCTTTAACGCAACATCGTTGATGCCGACAAATCTCTATGGTCCGGGAGACAATTTTGACCTGCAGAATTCGCATGTTCTGCCAGCTCTGCTTCGCAAGTTTCACGAAGCTCAATCAGAGAACCGGAGCGAGGTCGTGATTTGGGGCACCGGAACACCCCGCCGGGAATTTCTTCACGTTGACGATCTGGCTTCAGCCGCCTTGTTTTTGATGCAGCGTTACGATGAGGCCGAGATCGTCAACGTAGGCACGGGAGAAGACATCACGATTGCGGCGCTGGCCCGGCTGGTTGCAGATGTCACGGGTTACCAAGGCGAACTGGTATTCGATATATCGAAACCGGACGGCACGCCGCGCAAGCTTTTAGATGTAAACCGGCTGCATGCGCTAGGATGGCGGCACGCGATCAATCTCGAGGGGGGAGTCCGGGCTGCCTATAATTGGTTTCTCGACAACGTAGAATCGGCGCGGTTGAGCACAGTTTGAGTACGTTGCCCGGCAGTGTGGCGGACACTTCTGCGAGACAACGGTTTGCTTACGCGGCCATCATGTGGGTCTGCGTTATTTTCTTCTCCTCTACTTCTCTCGCTCTAAGGTGGTGTGAGCAGGCATTTACATCAGTCTCCTCGTTCCTGTTGGGACCCAAGTTAATGCAGCAATCCTCCTTTAGCGTTTTCCACCTGCTGGCGGATAAGGGTTTGCACGTGACGTTATTTGTCGTCTTGGCCATTCTGCTTCGGAACGCTCTGCCACCAGGCCGGTTCAGGACAGTGCAGATCTTAGCGCTTGGATTAATCGTGGGATCGTGCAGTGAATTTCTTCAGCGATACTTTCCGGACCGCGATCCTGCGTTACGCGACGTCCTTATCAACTTCGGCGGCACCGCCTTAGGGCTTGCCCTCATAGCTGTGGCCCGCACGCAACAAAAAACATCCAAACGACTCCCTGCCTAACCTCCCGGTGAGCGAAACTTCTGTCTCCACCAAAGCGGCAAGAACCTGGGCGTAATCAGCAGATACCGTTTCCACAGGCGTGCCGGCTCCATCCCCAGGCGGAACAGCCATTCCAGACCACTGCGTTGCATCCAGGCCGGTGCTTGCCGTATGCGACCCGCGTGAAAGTCAAACGCAGCCCCTACCCCAATTAATGTTTTGCCAGGAAAGCAGCCTCGATTCTCGTACATCCATTGCTCCTGTTTGGGGGTGCTGATCCCAACGAAAACGATATCGGCATCGGACTGTAGAACGCGTTCTCTCACATCGTTCTTCTCTGCATCGGTAAGCGGCCGAAACGGAGGAGAGAAGGTGCCCGCAATCAGCAGTCCGGGGAACAGCGTGTGCAAGCGGCGCATCAGCACCGCCACCGTTTCTTCGCGCCCGCCATATAGAAATAATCGGTGTCCATGGGCCGCGGCGCTTCGGCAGAGCTCCAGCATCAACGTGGGGCCGTACACGCGCTGCTGCTCTCTCCACCCAAAAGACCGAAGTGCCCAAACGATCGGCATGCCATCGGGCGTCGCAATATCTGCTTTATTCAAGATCTTTGCAATTTGGGGATCGTCCTGGGCCGCTATGATCCCGTGAACGGACGTGACGCAGATGTAGCGCGCAGCAGACTGGCTCGACGTCTTTCTTTCTGCGGCCCACTGCCGGCATAGATCGACCACCTCGCCGTAGCTAGTCCTGCTGATGCCGACGCTCACGATGAGCTGTTTCGGTGGCGCGTTTGCCATCTTGCTCAAAGATACTTCCTCCGCAAATGGGAAAGGAGACTTCTCCCCGCGGTACGTCGGAACGACAGGAGCCGTCGAGTCATTGCGCTGGGTACACTGTGGGGAAGAGTTTTACTTGTGAAGACAACCGCGCTTTGGCTCGTCATGCTTTCCGTTTCTGCCGCCTGTTTATTCGCCGCGGAGGGAAGTGTGCTCCGGAAAGCGCCGGAGCTGGCTTTCACCGTTCCGGGGCAAGGACAAAAGCTGCTGACGCAGTATCGCGGGAAGGTGGTGACGCTCGAATTCATCAAGACGACCTGCCCGCATTGCCAGGCGGCTTCGCGATTAATGACGCAATTGCAACAGGAGTTTGGCAGCCGCGGCTTTCAGGCCATCGATGTCGCTATTGACGCTCAGGATGAAGGTCAGAACGAAAGCCAATCGAACCTGCTCGTCGCAACTTTCACGCAAACTTATAAGGTCGGCTTCCCCGTCGGTTGGAC
>CAXUCT010000270.1:0-5851 GCA_964249415.1 uncultured Bryobacteraceae bacterium
TTTTTGTTCTCAACCCCTCTCTCAGGCCAAAGTGTTTTGCAAGACCCTCCTGTGACTCTCCTTGGCAAGGGCTACGATGGGCACATGAGTAGCCAGGGACTCACGATGTCAGAGGAAACGTGCCTAACAAAAGCAGGGCTTAAAGCTCTGCCAATAGTCGGAGAATACCTCCATCTGGAACTTGCATAGCGCTTCCGACTGTCGTGCCGTTGCTGGTCAGGCGAACAGGTTTGCCCTTTGCAGTTGGGAAAGAGATGTTCGCGGTCCGCGTCTTCGAGGTGGGGTTAAACAGAATGAAGTTCATTTGCTGAGGCGGGAATGTCTTTGCATCCCAGCTGTCGAGCAGGTCGAGGTTCACCAGCATAAGTTCGCGATCGCTGAGGTAGCCAAGCGCCTCGAACATCAGGTACATCCACAGGCACTCGCCTGCTCCATAGATTTCTTTGCCCACCTTACCTGTCTGGCCACCTAATTCGAGAGTGCCCAGATTTTCATATGGAATGAATGGCAGCGACTTGCTCCCTACGGCTTTCGAGCACTTCTCGAAGAAACTGAAGTTGTTGCGGCGCTGCTGGTCCATGAAACGCAGCAGGCCGTCGATGATAATTCCGCGCTTCATCACGCCGGTCCACGGCAGGATGGCCTCCACGTTTTCCTTAAATGCGGGATACAGAATAGAAGCGGCTGCCTGCACCATCCCGCGGATATCATGTGTCTTTTGGCTCGGGTCGGAATACCAATAGAACATTCGCAACTGTTCGTTGAGCAGATAGATCGCTTCGTCGCGCAACCCGAGTTCAGCGGCTGCGAGCGCGCCGAATGCCAGCTCCTGCGGTTCGTGAAAGAGGCGATCCGCGGGAACGGTGTGCAATACCTGAATGGCCCGTTGCGCTTCCTCGTGATACTGCCGCTCCCCTGTCAGGCGATGCGCGATCAGAGCGCCCCATGCATATAGGCCGCCGACCGCGTAGTTCGTACCTGCTCCCTCAGCTTGCAACGTCGCGACACGATAGTAGATCGGAAAGAGGTAATCGTACTTGTGCGCCATTTTGATTGCGGTCCCAAACGCATCAAGGAAGCGACCCGTGATTTCCTTCGAGCCAGCCAATAATCCGATAGACGGATATTTGATGTAGGCATTTTCGAACGGATACCAGGAATCCGCTCGCTCGCTTTCCAAAGGCTTGAAGTTGTTGCTGATGCTATGTGAATCCGTGCGATAGAAGCTGGGCAGGCTCTTCACCAGGGCATCGCACTCGTGCTGATATCCGGGAATATCGTGTAAGCGCAAGTAGAGCAGCGACGGCCAAAGGACGTCTGCAATGGTCATTAATTCGAAGTCATTTGCGGGCTGCGTCCACACTTGTGAGGTTCCCTTCACGTAAGCGCGTAGTCCCAGGTTCCCGTTGACCTCCACAAGTGCGGCAGCTTTGTCCTGGAGATCCTGCACTGTTTTGGTGGCAAACTCGCCCCATGTGCTCGCACACGCAGGCCAGTCCAGCTTCTCTTCAAACAAGGGAAGCAATGCCTGCATCCAACGGGTGACCGCCTCCTGCTCGCTGTAGAGTTGGTTTACGGGGCGCTGCAGCAGCCAATAGGTAAAGCGAATCTCACCGGCGGGTAAGACGTGCCCAGCCGCCTGGTCGGCAATCAATCCAATCCCAAAGCGCTGCATTTCGCCGCCGGGTTCAAGGCGCGATGTCATTGAGCAGCGGTAGACCAGGAAGCGCGGCAGGTTGTCGAATGACATCCAGCTCATGTCGCTTACATCGAAGTACATCATCGTCTCGACGCCTTCGTTATTGTCTAGCAGATAAAGGGCCGGAAGATCGTTGCCGGGAGCGCCTAGCGAGTTGCGGGTCGGCTGTTGCAGATGCACTCGCCGCCAACTGCCGGACTGCCCTTCCATCAACGTGGAATTCTTGCTGAGCCACACAATGATCTGCGGCTCGATACGACTTTCCTGCTGCAACTGAACCGGCGCCGGAAGATGAAGGACGGTGCGGAAGCGAAACCAATTTTCTTCACCTCGCCGGACAGGCGAAATCTCATTGCTCCAGTCATACTGCAACGGTTTCCCGGTCGCGCCCTGCGCCGTTGCACTCCCTTGGGAGGTGGTCAGGGAAAACGATGGCCCGGTGATCACCGGTACGCCGGCTAACGTTGCGGGCTTCCAGTTGTTTCCGGTACGAACAAAATTTTGGTACGTGAGTAACTCTCCGGCAGGCGACACTCGCAACTGTGTGGACCGCTCTCAATCTTTTCGGACGTGGAGTTTGTGCCAGCCGCCGGTAAGCCCAGTGATTTGGCTGGACCGATCTGAAGAGCAGGAACTGCAGCCGCGGAGGTGAGAAGCGTGGTTATAAAACCGCGGCGATCCAAGGAGAATCACAAGCTTAGATTAGTGCCTTGCCAACCACGGTTACAGCAGGGCATCAGAATCAAAATGAGAGCTTCAGGCCAAACTGTATGACGCGTGGCCCGCTGCTATTCGTCACGGCGCCGAACCCGCAGGCAAATGGACCAGTACATCCCGGACTACCAGCGGGAGCGAACGGCGTTCCGAACGGTGTCGAAGATGGATTAGGAGCTTGAAAGATGTGGCGGTTAAAGGCGTTGAATAGCGAAGCGCGAAAGTCGATTGTGGCGCGCTCGGCAATCTGCGTCTTCTTGGCGATGGTCAAATCCTCATTTTCAGTGCCGAAGTTGCGCGCGTGGGGCAACGAACGACCCTCATTCCCGAACGTGAAATCAGCCGGTACGCTATACGCCGCCGGATTCCAGAAGGGAGTCGTAGCCGGATTGAAGTTCGAGCTTTTGTTCGTTTCATTCACTCCTGGAACTAAGTTCACCCGTGCTACTCCGGTGAAGTTGCATTCGGCGAAAAGCACGTTTTCAGCCGAGTTGGTGCCGCACGGTCCGTAAACTTCCGTCGGAGTTCCCGATTTATAGGAGAGAATGGCTGACACGGACCATCCACTCACGAGGCGGCTAGCCCACCCGGCATTACTTAGAAACGGTTTCCCCTTGCCTACCGGCAGCTCATAGAAGAAACTGGCTACCAGTGACTGCGGTATATCAAGCTCGCTGACGGCCTTCTCCGCTCTGCGATTGTAAGAGTTCTGCCCAATAAAACTGTTCGTGCCGATGAAACCGGAGACACCTGGGCCCGCGGAATCGGCATCTGTGATGTTTTTCGAAAAAGTATAAGAAACCAGGAAACTCATCCCCGACGCAAACCGCTTATTCAACTGCGTTTGCAGGGCATGATAAGTCGAGTTCCCCGTGCGGTCGGGCGAAAACGAATTGTCCTCTTGATTGAAGTTGCCATACTGCGGGAACGGCCGCAGTGCCTGCGCAACGGTGCCCGTAAAACCGGAATATGGCAAAGACACGCCTGCGGCAGCTGCCTTTGGACAACCCCCATTTCCTAAACAGCTAATATTCTGCGTCAGGTCCGTGCCTAAGGAAAGATACACCGGATTGACCTGGTTTGGAATGATGTTCAGAGCCGGCAGATGAGTTCCCTTTGTCCCCACGTAGGAAACAATGCCGATCAGGTTTTTCGCGATCTGCCTTTGAACGTCTACATGCCACGATTGAATGTCAGCTGGCCGTCCACTGTTGGCGGGAACGTAAATTACTCCACCGTTACCATTCTGGCCGCTGGGCGTGAAAGGACCGGACACGGGGAACAGACGCGGGAATCCGCTGTCGATTTGGAAGGGCGCTCCAGCGGCCGTTGTCAGACTCTCCTTGTTGAAGAATCCCAAGCCGTCCTGATCGGCAAAGGAGCCTTCCTTCAGAGGCTCGTAGAAGATGCCGTAGCCGGCTCGTAAAACGGTCTTGTCATTGATACTGTATGCGAAGCCGACACGCGGCCCGAACGCCTTTGTGTAAATGTCTTGCGGACGCGTACGTCCATTGCGTCCGGCACCGCTGCCAAAGTATGTGTAACCACCCGGAATGCCGCCTGCTCCCGGGTCCGGTACCGTTGGATCAGCCATCGAAATCCGGTCATGCGCCTCCGAAGCCGGCAGATCGAGGTCATAACGCAATCCATAGTTCAGAGTCAGTTTGGAAGTCATCCGGTACGCGTCTTGAGCGTAGATGGCAAAGTCCTTGTACCGGGTACCGGACGCCGATCCGTAGTTCAACACACCCTGATGCACAATGCCGAACAAGGCACTTGCAACGGGATCGCCGCCGCTTCCGTTAAAGCTAGTTTCCGCTGGGGCGAAGTCGAATTCGCCGGATGACGTGGTTAGGCGCCGGACGTTGAATTGCAGAAGCCGGGCTTCGCCGCCGAACTTTAATTGGTGCTTGCCGTGGATCCAACTCACGGAATCGGCAAATTGAAAGACATTGTCCGCGAATTGCGAATCGCCGCAGTTGTTGAAGGCGTTTTGATATGGACTGCCAAGGAAGATGATGCACGGGAACGTTGTGTTGCTGACTCCCGTGAGCCCAATCTGGTTGGGGTACCCGGCATCGAGGCCGTTCGACACTTCTCCACGCCAACGACGGCTGAAGCCGGCAAGAAATTGATTCACCAGGGAAGGCGTTAAGACTTCGGTATCGTTGAGCCGGAGGTAATGCGTATTCTGCGGCGTGTGAGAGCCGAAGATTGGCCCCAAGCTCGACGTCCCACCAGTGTTCGTATGGTCAATGTCGAAGCCGACCGAAAAACGCTGCTTGTCAGACACGTTCTCATCAATCTTCACGTCGAACAGGTTGGCTGTCGTACTCGAAACGGATCTATTGATCGTGTTGTTCTGAAGACTGCCGTTCGTCGCCGGCAAGAAGCCGAAAGCCTTAGCGATTACCGCACTGGGCTTGTAATTGGGATCATTCTGCAAAATGTTGCCCGGAATCGCATTGTGCGTTGCCGGGTCGTACAGTTGTTGGCCATTCGCGAGCAATGCCGAGAAATCACCTTTGCGGAAAGCCTCGTTCGGCAAGCTGGTGATTGACGTCCCGCCAGTGCTGAACCGGAAGCCCTCGTAATCGAAAAAGAAGAACGTCTTGTTCTTGCCATGGTAGAGGTGGGGAATGTAAACTGGTCCTCCCAGGCTGGCGCCAAAATCGTTCTGCGTGTCCACCGATCTCGGCTGGCCGACTTCATTGCTAGTCCAGCTGTTGGCATCCAGGTCGCGGTTGCGCAGGAAGTCGTATGCCGTTCCGTGCAACTGATTGGTTCCGGATTTTAGAGTGAGGCTGACAATCCCATCGCCCGACTCACCAAATTCCGCCGAGAAGTCGCTCTGCAAAACCTTAAACTCATCGACGGCTTCAGTAGACACGCCTTTATTCCATTGCGTGTTCGGGGAGACAAGTGAGATCGAGACTCCATCGACCAGGATGTCGGTACCGCCCTCCTGTCCTCCATTTACCTTGAAATCGTCAGTGGAGTTACTGCCAGGATCATTGCCAACGTTCCCGACAAAGCCCGGTATCAAGGTGATGAACTGCACCGGATTGCGAATGGTTCCCGAGACTTCGAGGGGCAGGTTCTGGACTAGCGTTGGCTCCACGCTGACTCCGAGGTCGGATGTAACTGTCTCCAGTTGCGAAGCGTCGGCATTGACTGTCACCGTACTTTTGACGTCTCCCACCTGAGTCTGAATATCAACCGTTGTGGTGGTCGTTGTACGGACAGTAATCCCGTCTTGTGCGTACCGGCGCATCCCAGGCGCTTCCATAGTGACCGAATAACGGCCGGGGGGCAGGTTTGGGACCGAATACACACCGGCATCGGTGGTCTGACTAGAGACGGTGGCGCCCGTATCCATGTTGCTCACGGTTATCGCGGCGCCGCTGAGCACTGCGCCGTTCGGATCGATAACTGTTC
>CAXUCT010000270.1:5861-6583 GCA_964249415.1 uncultured Bryobacteraceae bacterium
AGGCTAACGGCAGCGAGGATGCAGAGTACGAAACAGGCTAGGGTTTTCATGGACCAACTTCCCTTTAAGCGGTCGGCAGAACCTGCGTAAGCAGCAGAACCGGATTTAAGTAGCTGCAAATATAACCGGGAAGCCGGTGGTAAGTCAACATTATTCCCGATTGTGTCGTGAGTATGTGATTTTTCCGGTTAACCGTATCGTGGGTGAAGTTTCGATATTATAAGTTCCACAGGAAAGCGTTTTCATTGAGCCTGATAAGTAACACGTGTTCTCGATTCGAATGGGTCCTGCTGTTTGCGGCAGCTACCAGCCTGATGACCAAGGCTGCACCTAGATCAGACTCCCTTAGTCCGGAAGTTCAAATGCACTTCGGGGCCGCGCAACAGGCGCAATCGAAGGGAGACTACAATACCGCTGAAAACGAGTACGGAGCCGTCCTGAAGCTTGCTCCCGATTTTGCTGAAGTTCACATGAATCTTGGCTTGGTTTATCGGCTGCAGAGTCGTGATTAGGAGGCCATGAAAGAGTTTCGAACCGCTTTGAAACTAAATCCGACTCTGGCTGGGGCCAACTTATTACTCGGGGTTTAATACTGCAAGCAGGGCGAAGGCGCTGCTGCGATCCCTTATCTGAAAGCCGCGGTGGCCCAGCAGCCGGCTCAGGCCGATCTCTGGTCTTGGCTCGCCACAGCACAGGATATGGCCAGGCAATGGCAAGCCGAG
>CAXUCT010000271.1:0-2928 GCA_964249415.1 uncultured Bryobacteraceae bacterium
GGATTAATGAAATGACGCGCCGGCGACGGAGGAGCCGCGCCGCCGATCACTGCTGCTGGAGTCGCACACGCTGGACTCGCTGCATGGCTCCTGAAGAGACGCGCCCGACGCGGCCGTCACGAACCGGCGCCCGGATGCCGATCCTTCCGGCGTTGTCAATTGCCCGTACTCGCTGGGGTCTTCCCTTCGGTACTCTCGCTAGTTGTCGCGTCGGTGGATCGCGCGTAATGTGGGCCTGAGGTTTTTTGTATGTGTTTTCGTTCTCCGTCGTCCGCATTGGCGGCCGCCGTTTTATTTGCTTACTCGGCTTCTGCTGGCCAGGTCGGCGCGGTCTCTTCTCCATTGCCCTTGCCAGTTCGTGCGCCTGGTTCCCGCTCTCTGAGCGTCTCCGCTGTTCAGTTCTCGAATTTGTGGAAAGCTGCTCAATACGAGGTCAGCCAGACACAATGCAGTTCGCAGGCCTGCTTCGATTCGGTCGCTGCGATCCAGGGTCTCGAAGCTTCGTTTGCTGCTGGCACCGATCCGGCGGCGCTGTTAGTTCAACTGAAGAGCGATATAAGTACTCTGAATGCGGCTCTTGCGAGGGATCTCGGGCCGAGCTTTTCTGATGGGATGGCGCGTGGCGAGGCGATGTTCCATAGCTTCCGCGCGAAGATTCCGCACTCTACGGCGATTACCCCTGACGTTGGCACATATGACCAGTGCACTTCTGACTGTCAGATTGCGTTTGCTGTGGCGCTGGCCACTTGTCCGTTTTATGGTCCGGCTGCGCCTGGCTGTGTGGCAGGCGCCGTTATTGGGCTGTCTGCTTGCTATTTTTATTGCGCTCAGACCTCGCCGCCTGGCGGGGGCGGCAATTGTTACAACGGTGACTGTGATCCTGATGATCCAGGTTCTGGGGTGCTTCCCGCCAGCTTTTCGACAGCTGCCGCGAAACGACAATTGCGGGCTCTCTCTCTCCGGTTGGATGTTTCTGGCATATCATCGGCTATGGCTCTGTTCGATCAAATGGCGGCCTCTCAATGAAGCGCACGTTGGCGTTGAATATTGTGGCCGCCCTTGGCGCGCTGCTGCTGTTTGTCGTCTGCTTCGTCTTTTTGCAGCATTCGTCGGTTCGGATACCTCCTCACGTGGCTTCTCTGTTTGCTATCGGTGCTGCTCTTCTATTGTTTGTTGTAAATGGCGTGCGTCATTGGCGCCGCCACTGAGCTGATTCCTTCCAACCAACCTGGGCCGCTGCTTGTCAGCGGCCCTTTTCTTTTTCCTAGCGCCTGCGGCCTGCCGGCGGAGCGCAGCGCAGCTGGCCAAGGAAAGCAGCGATGCCGGCAGGCGCCGATCTTTTCGCGGCGCCGGCCTTGCCTAACTGAAGTTCTTCGGCCTAGCGCCTGCGGCCATACATTCGGAACGCTTCCGCGCCGCTGCCGGCAATGCGTTTCGCGCGGCGCGTGGCGGGCGGCGGCGCGGACACCGATTAGTTTTGGCTGCTGCTATGCCACGCCATCGCCCGGCGGATCTCCGACGTCCTCATCGGCTTCAGCCTCGTGATACGCGTTGGCGCGCGGCGTCGTCTCGAACGAGCCATAACTTTGCGGCTGCATCAACCATCCGTCCTCGAGGTAATCCGCTCCGATGACTTCCCAGTCCGTGCACCCCGGCCAAGCGCCCGAGGCGTCTTGTAGCGCGGCGTCGAAGGCGGGTTCCCGGCGCGTCTCTGGATCGATGAGGCTGCCGGGTGAACGCGCCGAGTTCGACGACGCGATGGCTTTGGGCCGGACGGCGACATGCGGTCTGCGCATGCGCCGGGCGGTGCCCACGGCGGCGAGAGCGGCGCTGCGCTGCGTCGGGTGAATCTTCATCATGCGGCGGTTTGCGACGCTTCCGCGCCATTGGCGCCAATGGCGGGAACGCGCTCGAGATGGAAGCGGCGCTTGGGCCGGAGGATCCACTCGAGGGACTGGCGCTCAAGCGCCTCTAATGCCGCAATCGCGGCGTTCAGCTGCTCACGCCGGAGGCGCAGCTGGTCGAGTTGGCAGAGGGTGAGGCGGAGGTTGCTCTCGGCTTCTCGGCGGTGCATAGGGGGAGGCACTTCAATTCTAGTAAAAGTACGCTACCCGCGAGGAGGTCGTCGAGGTCGATCTGCTCGGCGAGTGTCAACTCTTGTGGACAGCCGTTGAGCCATTGAAGCTCGCCCGTGCCAGTGCTGCTCTCTGGATCTTCCATTGCCGCCCGTCCCTCACTGCTGTGATCGTTTTGGCCTCGCATGCTCTCCTCAGAAAAATCTTAGATAGCCCCGTGATCTGCGCTGCTTCGTTGATCGGGATCCAGAGCGTCTGAGCCGGTTCGCTGCGCTGTGGCGCTGCTGATGTGGTTGCTAGCCAAGCCGCGAGCGCTGGCAGCGCTGGCGGCGCCATGGCGGGCATCCGCTGCTGATCTGGTCGCGCGTTTGCTCCAGCGACGCTCTCCCGCTCGTCTGCCGGCATCTCGAATGCCGGTGGCTGCAGCCTGCTGATGTCGTCCGGGTTGCACACGAGCTCGCGCCGGCTGCCAAGCTTGGCTTGGCGGCGGGGGCGCACCTCGATCTCGCCCACCTGGATGCGAAGCTCGAGGACGCGCACGCTGCAGTGCAGCGGCGCGGCCGCTGCCGCTTTCGTCGGCCAGGCGCTCAGATCCGGTTCGCTCATTGCGGTGTTGGCCCTGACTCGATCAACGTCTTTTGCCGGGAGCGTTGCCGCGCTGCGCGCTCTCGCTTCGCTGCTTCTGCGTTGGGGCAATTGCTCCAGTGATTCGTCCCGTCTTCGGTGTAGGCGGCGATGGCGCCGTCGCGATGCCCGACGAAGTAGAGCATTGCTGAGCAGTGCCGGCATGGGCGGCGGCTGACCGCGACCTTCGCCAGCAGCTCCAGCAGGCGCGCTGCGAGATACGCTTCCT
>CAXUCT010000271.1:3034-6577 GCA_964249415.1 uncultured Bryobacteraceae bacterium
GTATTCTTCGGCGATGCTGAGCAGCGATTCTGCCAATTCATCCGGCTGCTGCTCTCGTGGCCTCTCTTTCTGGATGGTGAGTGAAAGCCACTCTTTCGATGCTGCTCTTACCGACGAATCCATGCTTGGTCTCCTTTGCTCATCATGGGTCGATCTTGATCGGTTGCACCATGCCGCGCGGGTCGGTGCCGATGCGGAAGAAGCGCTGCTGCGGGTTGGGCTCATCGAGAAATTCAAGTTCGATCAGGCTGGGTTGGGCTGCGCTCTGCTGGGCGTGCTTCGCCGCCAGCTTGGGCAGCAGTTCTTGCATTTCGGCCTCTGTCGCGCTGATCGCCTGTTCGCCGGTCAGTTGGCCATCGATGAAGATCCGTATCGCGAGTCTCATCGGAAGGCCTTTCTGCTCGTGTGCCTGATGGCGGTCCGCATCAGCTGCCGACTTCGTAGGGGATGAATCCCGGCAGGTTGCGACCAATTGCATTGATGGCGCGTAGCGTGACCTCTCTCGTCCAGGGCTGCTTGAGTTTGAATGTTGCCGCTGTTGCGTATCCGAGTGTGAGGAGTAAATCGGCAAGTTCCTCCTGGGTGATTTTGATGACGACTTCCGTTGGTTCTTCGCTCATCGAAATGCCTTTCCTGCTGCCAATGCTGCGATCTCGGCTCGGAAGTCTTGGATTGGCTGTTTGCTGACGAGCTGCAGCTCGGCCTTTCTTTGTCGGACCTGCGCGCCTGAGATGCCGTGTAGCCGCTGGAGTGCCACGAAGACGAACCACGCGTAAGTTTTGCCGGCCTCGCAGTTCTCGCGGAAGAGACGCATCAGCAGGTTCTCCAGCTCTGGCCATGGCGCGATCGACAAAAATTGCGCAATGATCTGATCGTCTGGTGGGTGAGGATCCCGCTCCCGCCCGAACTTGCGCATGTAGCCATAGATCCACTCCTTTGCTTTTGCCCTGGTTGCATCGTCGAACTTCTTGGGGCTGCTTTTCAACAGTCGATCGAGAAGTTCAATCGATTCGGAAGTCTCGACGCGCGCGCGCGGATGTGGTGTTCCTTGAGCACCACCCTGAGGTGTTCCAATAGCACTACCCTGGTGCTCCGATAGCACCGCGGGTGTTGTTCCAAAAGCACCAGGGGTGGTGTCCGTGAGACACCGCTGTTCTGGCTTAGGTGGTGCTCCAATAGCACCAGGTTCCACTAGTACTGCAACTTCCAGATAGGCGAGGCGGTACGTTGCTGCTCTTGTGGTGCTCCCGCGGTCGCTGGCGATGATGAGTCCGCGATCGATGAGTGAATGGATTGCGTCGCAGAGGCTATGCTGTGCCTGACGGGTGGCCGCGCGGATCTGGCGCAGTGAGCTCCTGGAGTGTCCGTCGTCATCGGCTCTTCTGGTGAGCTCGATTAGGCATCTGAGCTCGGCTTCTTTCAGCGTGGGTGCTAGCGCGGCGATGCGGGATAGCGCATCTTCCATGCAGTGGCTCCTTGTTTTACCGGAGCCTTTCCTGTAAAAATGGAAGGGTCTCCGGCGCGTTGTTGTTGGCCGTCCGACCGCAAGGATTCTTGGCAGAGTTGCTGCGATCGACGGTTGAGATTTTGTCGCCGGAGCTAATCGCGGCGGCGGGCGTGTTCTGACCTACAATCAGAGCATGTCCGCTGGCGTCGCTGCTGAGGAGATTCTCACCAAGTATGAGCCCGTCATCGGACTCGAAGTCCACGTCCAACTCGGTACTAAGACAAAAATCTTCTGCAGTTGTCCGGTGGAATTCGGTGCCGCGCCGAATACGAATGTTTGTCCCGTTTGCCTTGGCCTGCCTGGTGCGCTGCCCGTCCTGAGCCGCCAGGCAGCGGAATCCGCCATTAGCGCGGCCTTGGCGTTACGCTGCCGTATCCATCCGTTCTCCCGGTTTGCAAGGAAGAACTACTTTTATCCGGACCTGCCCAAGGGTTATCAAATATCCCAGTATGACCAGCCACTGGCCGAGCACGGTTCTGTCGACGTGGTGACTGCGCAAGGCAAAAAGCGCATCGGGGTAACACGCGTCCACATGGAGGACGACGCCGGCAAAAGTATACACGACGGGTTTAAAGACTCAGACCGCTATACCTACGTGGATCTGAACCGCTCCGGCACGCCGCTGATTGAAATTGTTAGCGAGCCGGACATGCGATCGCCCGATGAAGCGTATGCTTACGTCGCCGAAGTGAAGCAGATGATGCAGTACATCGCGGTCTCGGACTGCGACATGGAAAAGGGTCAGCTGCGTTGCGACGCGAACGTTTCAGTGCGCTTACGAGGTGCCGGGAAGTTCGGTACCAAGGCGGAGGTGAAGAACCTGAACTCATTCCGCTTCCTGAAGCTGGCCATCGAGTACGAGATTGAACGCCAGGTGGAACTGTTGGAGTCGGGCGGAAAGGTGGTGCAAGAAACGCGTCTATATAACGTAGAAACCGGCAGAACCGCCGGCATGCGCAGCAAAGAGCAGGCGCACGACTACCGCTATTTCCCCGAACCCGACTTGGTGCCCTTGCGCATCAGCCAACATTGGCTCGGTGAAGTGAAATCGAAGTTGCCGGAATTGCCTGCGGACCGCCGCGAGCGCTACGTTAGCGTGCATGGGTTGCGCGAATATGATGCGCAGGTTCTGACTCTTACACGCGAGACCGGCGACTATTTCGAGCAAGCCGTCAAGGTGAGTGGAGACGGACGCGGGACGGCGAACTGGGTGGTGGGCGATCTCATGGGCCTTCTCAAGTCGGCAGGCAAGGACATCACAGATTCGCCTGTAAGTGCCGAGCACCTTGGCGAATTGGTTGGGCTGGTCAACAAAGGTGAGCTTTCTGGAAAGCTTGCCAAGGAAATTCTTCCGAAGATGTTCGCGACCGGTGATGCGCCCGCCGCCATCATGCAACGCGAAGGGCTGAAGCAGATCTCTGATGCCGGGGCGCTCGAAAAGATTGTCGATGAGGTAATCGCCGCGAATCCCAAGCAAGTGGAGCAATACAAAAGCGGCAAGACAGCCGTCATTGGATTTCTGGTGGGTCAAGTCATGAAAGCCAGCCGCGGGCAAGCCAATCCCGGTGCGGTAAACGAAACGCTGAAGAGCAGACTAGGTTAGTGTCCTATGACCAACGGCTATCGTGAGTTCGCGGTGGGCCCGGCACTTGAGCCGTTTGTGGAGTGCTTTTGGACGGACAGCCCCTCGCAAGCACCCCGCCGCGTTCTGCCCGACGGTTGCATTGATTTTGTCTTCTCGCGAACCATCGGCCTTCAGCTTGCCGGTACCATGACTCGTCCGCTGCTTGCGCCGGCCGCTCGCGACTCCTTCTGCGGGGTGAGGTTCCGGCCCGGAATGGCGCGCTGCTTCTTGACCAACTCGGCGGTTGATTTCACCGACAGGGTGTTGCCGCTTGCGGAGGTTTGGGGAATACCGGCGCGAGCTCTTCAGACGAGATTGGAAGACGCCTGCGGGCAAGAGGAGATGCTCTCCGCTCTTCGGCATGCACTGCAGTCCCGGACAGCCCCTTCTCCCGTGCAGTACGCTATTCGGT
>CAXUCT010000272.1:0-5041 GCA_964249415.1 uncultured Bryobacteraceae bacterium
TCCTTCGCCAGCGTCGCTCCGATATGAAACCCGACATCCGCCTGCTCGCCGAAAAGGTTCTCGAGCAGGAAAACGCCATCATTACAAAACTCGGCGCCGTCTTTGAGCAGCGCATCCCCTCCCAACGAACGCGGTTCCACGGCCGTCTGCACCTTGGACATCTTTTAATCTCAAAGGACGACGTAGTTATTTTCGATTTCGAAGGTGATCCCGATCAGCACCTCAGTGAGCGGCGCATTAAGCGCTGTCCGCTTCGCGACGTCACCAGCATGCTGCTCTCATTCGGCTACGCCGCACAATCTTCATTGCGCCAAATTGCGGCCGGGGAACAGAGCGAGGGTTTGCCTCGCCAAACACTCCGTGTGTGGGCGCGTTTTTGGTATTCGCACGTCAGTGCCGCCTTCTTGCGAGGATACTGGAGCATCGCGGCAAAAGCTCCCTACCTGCCGCCTACTCAAGAACAACAGGAAGTGCTGCTGCAAACCTATCTGATGGAACGTGCCCTTCTCGACGTGCGCGCCGACATCGAGGATAAACCCGAGCTGTCCGGCATGCCGCTACGCATCATATTGCACCTTCTTGACGCCGAAGCTGAACGTAAGCTGGGCGAATGAAGATGGCGCTGGCGGGAAGCCGAGCAGCCCTGCGCACACCGGCTCGAAATTGAACTTATCAGGTTCTCAGAACGTCACTAGCTCTTAGAATCGGAGCTTCCGTAATGTCTCAATCCCAGCATCTCCCGTGTTCCGTGAAAGGGCCCCCGCTCTCGGCACCGGTGAGGCATTCCACCCTGCCGTTGTGGTTGCCCGTAACTGTCATCATTGGCGCTCTTCTGATGGCGGCTGGCGGCTTCATCGCGTTAGTCCATCCGGCGATGCTGGCACCGCCGGGCGAAGAGATCAATGGAGCCGTTCGCGTCTACGCCGGCTATTTGGTCTCGCGTAATCTGGCCATCGCGATAATGCTTCTCGGCACGTTGAGCATAGGAGCCCGCGAATCGCGTTTTGGGAAAGCCGTTGTGGGCACTTGCCTCGTGGCGGAATGCAGCGAACCTGGACACCGCTCGACGCCCTGGGGAATGATGATTGAAATGCTCTGATGCGCCCTGCGTGAGATCCTGAAGCCCACGCGCTAACTCATTTGATGAGTTGTCGCGAGCCACAGACTTGTCTATGAACATGCTCCGCCTTCGAAGGACAGGCCTCACGCTCTGCTGTCACTGCATTTCTCGAAGCCTGTCACAGCGACGACCACGGGAAGGCCGCCCAGCCGTCCGTTTTGATGTGTTGCGGCTTAGCCAGCAAGCCCAAGGCAATCCAGCCGGCGTAGAACTCGTCTGACCGCTGCCGAAGGTCCAGCACGAATTCATCGTCACGCTAAGATGGCTTTTCCATGCGTCATCTAGCCGTCATCTGCAGCGTCCTGTTTGTATACTCGCCTAAGGTCACTTTTGCTCAGACCACCAAGTCGGAGGCTACTCAGCAAAAGCGCGCGGAAGAAGCGCAGCCCGAAGATACAGCGAAAAAAGAGGAGCAGGGATTACAGTACCGTCTCGTTGGTCCGTTTCGTGGCGGCCGATCGCTCACCGCCTCCGGCGTTGCAGGCGATCCGGACACCTGGTATTTCGGCTCGGTCGGTGGCGGCATCTGGAAGTCCACTGACGGCGCGCTCACTTGGAAGTCCATCTTCGATCACGAAAAGACATCCTCGGTTGGCGCGCTCGCCGTGGCCCCATCGGACGCCAACGTTATCTACGCCGGAATGGGTGAAGCCTGCATCCGGGGCAATCTCGCGCAAGGCGATGGCATCTACAAAACAGTCGACGCCGGCAAAACTTGGAAGAATGTCGGCCTGCGCGACTCGCGTGCTGTCGGAAAGCTCATCATTCATCCGAGAGATCCCGACATCGTATTCGTTGCTGCACTTGGGCATCCCTACGGTCCCAATGCCGAGCGTGGCGTCTTTCGCACTACCGACGGCGGCAAAACGTGGCAGAAGGTTCTGTTCGTCAACAACGACACGGGCGCCGTTGATGTCACCTTCGATCCCCATAACCCGCACATCCTGTTCGCTTCCATGTGGCAGGTGCGCCGCTTGCCCTGGACGCTCTCCAGCGGGGGGCCGGGCAGCGGTCTCTACCGTTCCATCGACGGCGGCGACACCTGGAAGAAGCTTGAAGGCGGGGGCCTCCCAGACGCTCCTTACGGCAAAATCGGCGTAGCGGTCGCGGCCAATTCGAATCGCGTGTACGCTCTCATCGAAGCCAAAGCAGGTGGCCTCTATCGCTCCGATGACGGCGGCGATACTTGGCAGCTGATTAATCCTGATGATCGCTTCACGCAGCGTGCCTGGTATTACATGCACATCGTGGCCGATCCCAAAGATCCTAACACCGTCTACATCCTCAACGTAGATTTTCACCGTTCCACTGACGGCGGCTATTCCTTCAACAAAATCAAAGTTCCGCACGGTGACAATCACGGCCTATGGATCGATCCGCTCAACACCAGCCGCATGATTCAGAGCGACGACGGAGGCGCCACCATCACCTACGATGGCGGCAAGAACTGGACGCCCGAAAACAATCAACCCACCGCGCAGTTCTATCACGTCATTGCGGATACGCGCTTCCCTTTTTACGTCTATGGCGCCCAGCAGGACAACACTACCGTCGCCATCGCAAGCCGCGGTTCGGAAGGCAACATCGACCGCGAAGACTGGTATCCCGTGGGCGGCGGTGAAGCCGGTTACATCGCGCCTGATCCACGCGACCCGTTAATCGTCTACGCAGGCGATTACCAGGGCAACATCACCCGCTTCGATAAGCACAACGGCCAGCTTCGTAACATCACCGTTCATCCCGTTTTGAGCGATGGCAAAGGCGCTGCGGGCCTCGAACACAGATTCCAATGGACGGCGCCGCTCCTTCTTTCGCCGCACGATCCAAATGCCCTTTATCATGCCGGCGAGCGCATCTTCGAGACTACCGACGCGGGCACACACTGGGAAGCGATCAGCCCCGATCTCACGCGCAACGACAAGACCAAGCAGCAGCCCTCCGGCGGCCCCATAACTATCGACGACACCGGAACCGAATACTACGACGTCGTGTTTGCGGTCGCTGAATCGACGCTCCAAAAAGGTCTCATCTGGGCCGGCACAGATGACGGCCTAATCCATCTCACGAGCGACGGCGGCAAGAACTGGACCGGCATCACGCCCAAAGATCTACCGGAGTGGAGCAAGATCAGCCAGATCGATGCGTCTCCTCATCACGCCGGAACGGCCTGGGTCGCTGTGGACCGGCATGCCAACGATGATATGAAGCCGTACATCTATGTAACCTCCGATTACGGCAAGACTTGGAAAAAACTCACCAATGGCATCCCCGAAGGTTCTTTCGTGCGCGCCGTGCGCGAGGATCCCAAACGCGAGGGCCTTCTCTTCGCCGGAACCGAAACCGGTGTCTTCTACTCGAAAGACGCCGGCCAAAACTGGAAATCGCTGCAGCTCAACTTGCCCACTGTTCCCGTTCACGATCTCATCATCAAGGACAATGATCTGCTGGTCGCCACGCACGGTCGCGCCTTCTGGATTCTCGACGACATCTCTCCTCTGCGCGAAGCGAATGATCAATCCGCCAAGGCCGACCTCTGGCTCTACCACCCGGCCACCGCTCTTCGCGTTCACGCCTCCGGCAGCAAACCGTCTCTCACTACTGGCGAAAATCCACCAGCAGGCGCCGTTCTTTACGCCTACACGCGTACCAAGCCCAAACGGGCTAAGCTTGAAATCCTGGATGCGTCCGGCAATGTGATCCGTACCTATTCGTCCGACATTGACAAGCAGACTGCTGAACAACTCGATCCAGAAGATGAAAAGCCAAAGAAGCAACTCGAGCTGAAGGCCGGCCTAAACCGCATCGTGTGGGATCTACGCTACGAAGCTCCTCCCAACGTTGAGGATTATCACCTCTATGAGTACGACGAGGGCGCTAAAGGTCCCATGGCGCTCCCCGGCCAGTATCAGGTGCGCCTGACTGTGGATGGCAAGACCCTTTCAGTACCCCTCGAACTGAAGCTCGATCCGCGCGTGAACGTCTCTGAAGCTGACCTGCAGAAGCAGTTTGCGTTGCTGCTGGACATCCGCGGACAACTGACGCGCGTCTATCGACTGGCCAACCAAGTGATCGACCTTCGCAAACAACTCGCCGACTTCAAAAAGCGCGCGCCGGAGCCACAGGACAAGCAGCTTGTTGCCGAAGCACAGGCCCTTGATGAGAGGCTTGGCGCTTTACAAGACAAGCTGATCAACCTGAAAGTCCGCGCCAATGAAGACTCTCTGAAGTTTGGCTTGGGCGTGGACGGAAGCCTCGCCGACCTCGCCATGATTGTTGGAGGCGACGCAGACGTTGCTCCCACCGAAGCCTCTATTCAACAATTCGGCAGGATAAAGACCGACGTAGATGGTTACGCGAACCGCTGGTCCAATATCGTCTCAGCCGACGTGCCGAAATTCCAGCAATCCGCCGAACAAAACAAAATCCACGTCCTGATCTTAAGCGACCCTGCTAGTTGACGGGCTGGCCTGTGGACACCACTCAGCTCGCTTGCTTCTTCTCCTCAGCATCGAAAGCTTCATGAACGAGCATCCCTAGATAGGCCTCATACACGAGCCCCCGCTGTGCCGCGAACTTACGAGCACGAGACATGTCTTAGGCATCTAGAGAGATAGCGCCCTGTTCCTGCGCTCGACGTGCCACTGAGCCGCGTGTTAATCGACCCTCTGCGGCAGCGCTCTCGAATTTCTCTGCAATCAGGTCCTGATTGCTTGCCCACCACTGGGCTTCTTCCGCCTCCGTTTTGAACTCGGGCAGTCTGAGCTTTGCTTCCGACATCAACTTCTCCTGTGTGACAGAAACAGATCTATAAGCCGTCTGTTTGCTTGGAACGTCCGCCGCAAGATCGTACGGGTCATTCGGATAACTTGCTCCGCCTCGGACGGCGCCGGCAGCCCATCCGCCCCGCGCGTCACCCGCACC